>NZ_JAUBSB010000011.1:0-147352 GCF_036702135.1 Microcoleus sp. LAD1_D3
AAGCTTGCACACGCGGAGCGTTCAAACCATTCAAAGTCTTTCTCTGTCGAGGTTTTAGGCTTTTTCGGCAAGCCCTAGATACTGTGCGATCGCCAAAACTGAAAAATCTCGGAATGGACCATAATAGACCTCTTGCAAAAATCCTTTTCATCAATTGATGGGTCGGAGAGCCCGTCCTAATTATTTTTGCAAGAGGTCTAATTAATGATAAAATAGTTTAAGGATTTAGCTTCCCAATTGTGGTAATCTGAAAACCCTCCACTTTCATTTTCGATTGAGTGCGTGCAGCTATGCGAATTGGTAAAAATTTACAAAAGTTTCTGCTTTTCACCATAGCGTGATTTTTCGCTGTATCGCTGTTGATTAAAGGTACTAAATTTTACAATTATTTCGGCATCAACCGCGCCGATACCGAAGGGAAAGTTTTTGCCATTACCTACGACAACGGCCCCTATGCTTCCTATACAAATCAGCTTTTAGATATCTTAGACTGCTATCAAGTTAAAGCAACTTTTTTTGAAATTTGCCGCAATATTGAGAAACCTCCAGAAATCGTGCAAATGATTGTCGGGAGGGGAGAAGAGTTGACAAACCATTCATACTCTCACAAAGATATGATGTTTAAACCCAGGGAAGTTTTGCTGTCGGAAATTGAATAAACGGACAAACTTTTGCAGGAAGTTGAGGTTAAGCAACAAAGTATCAGTTTTCGCCCGCCTTGGGGTAGGCGATTTGTAGTTTTGTCTTATTTGTTATCCCCAATGCACAAAAAGTTGATTATGTGGGATGTGGATTCCCAAGATTATGAAAAAACACACACGGCGGAAGATATCGCAAATCGGGTGAGTGAAAATGTGCGATCGGGTTCGATTGTGGTGATGCACGACGGGGGCGATCGCCACCGCGACAATATCCCCAGTCGCCACCACCAAATCGCAGCGACGCGAATGCGTCCAAACAGCTTGCAATTGCTGCCAAGTCAAAGCAATCAGCCCCGCCCCAATATCTTTGAGGAAAAACAGGGGACTCATGTAAAAAACTCCCCCAGACGGTATTTGACTGGTGGGCCCAATAATTGGCACGGTCGATCGCGCGTAAGCAGCCCCGTCACCTACAATCGGCATGGCCGAGACATCAACATCCGCGCCAGATACTCTCAAAGCTTTGAGAATTTGACAGTTAATCGAGTCTTCCCCGTGGCCGTTGCTGAGGAAAAGTATCCCCTTCGATTTCATATAATCAGAATACAATCAGAATCAGTGCCGAGCTTTTTTGAAAGACAGGCGTGCGATCGCTACCTGCTGACAGGCTACGATTTTGTTACTCTAATTTAAATACATTGTGGAAGTGAAACAGCGTGAATATTGAAATTGGGCGGGGCAAAAGTGCTCGCCGAGCTTACGGCATAGATGAAATCGCGCTCGTACCAGGACAGCGCACCCTCGATCCGAGTTTGGCAGATACCAAGTGGCAGATTGGCGGGATCGATCGAGAAATCCCGATTATCGCCAGCGCAATGGACGGAGTAGTCGATGTCCGCATGGCTATTTTGCTGTCGGAATTGGGAGCAATGGGCGTGCTCAACCTAGAAGGAATTCAAACCCGCTATGCCGACCCCCAGCCAATATTAGAGCGCATCGCCAGTGTGGGGAACCACGAATTTGTTTCCCTGATGCAGGAACTTTATGCCGAACCCATCAAGCCAGAATTAATCGAGCTCAGAATTAAAGAAATTAAAGCAGGAGGAGGGATTGCCGCCGTCAGCGGTACACCGGCCGGTGCGAGCAAATACGGCCGGGCGGTTGCTGAATCGGGAGCCGATATATTTTTTGTGCAAGCAACTGTAGTCTCGACAGCTTTCCTTTCCCCTGAATCGATCTCATCTTTAGATTTGACTCAATTCTGTCAAGAAATGCCGATCCCAGTAATTTTGGGTAACTGCGTGACCTACGAAGTCGCCCTGAATTTAATGAAAACTGGCGCTGCGGGCATTCTCGTGGGCATTGGGCCGGGGGCTGCTTGCACGTCTCGGGGCGTATTGGGTGTCGGCGTTCCCCAAGCCACAGCGGTAGCAGACTGCGCCGCCGCGCGGGACGACTACTATCGCGAAACTGGTAAATACGTGTCGGTGATTGCTGACGGCGGTTTAATTACTGGCGGCGATATCTGCAAGTGCATTGCCTGTGGTGCCGATGGAGTGATGATTGGTTCGCCCTTTGCCAGGGCCGCCGAAGCTCCTGGCCGCGGCTTTCACTGGGGGATGGCGACTCCCAGCCCGGTTTTGCCGCGAGGCACTCGCATTCGCGTGGGGACTACGGGTACTTTGGAGCAAATTTTGCGGGGACCTGCGGTGCTAGATGACGGTACGCACAACTTGCTCGGAGCTCTGAAAACTAGCATGGGTACCTTGGGCGCTAAGGATCTTAAGGAGATGCAGCAAGTGGAGGTGGTAATTGCTCCTTCTCTGCTGACCGAGGGTAAAGTCTATCAAAAAGCTCAGCAGTTGGGCATGGGTAAGTAGATTTACCGATTAAATACCAGCATACCTTGACAAAATTTGTTCAAGAGTCTCGAAATTTACAGAATATTGTGGAATTATCGAGAAGGAGATGTCACAATAGAAGAAGCGGAGACGAATGTTTCCGTTCACTCCTCACACCACACTCCGCCCGGACTACTGTTCGGGCGGTTCCTTTTTTGCCGGACATCTTGGCTCTTGCTTACTAGATACAGGACTGAGGCTTTTAGCTCCGGAGAGGCCCAGAGTGAGAGAGTGGGAGAGTCTGGGATTGGGAGAATTTTTCTTCTACATAAGTGTATTCTGCCTTCGGAAACATAAGTGCCTTCGGAAACATAAGTGCCTTGTGCCTTCAGAAACCTTGTGCCTTCTTGCTTCTACCGTCTTCCCTCTTGCTTCTTCCTTCAGAAGCCTTCTCTTAAAATCGTTGACCTTCATCATCCAGGATACAAGCCCCCGGATTCATCCGTCGAGAAATAAAAAACCTGTATCCGATGAAACTTGCCCCCGGAATTTATCCGTGGGGTCAATGCTTCAATTCTTTAATCTAAAATCTAAAATCTAAAATCGATTGACGCAAGTGGTTACATTTTTTGCTAGACTTGTTATCCGAGAAATAGTATTTACAAGGATGGCTAGGGATGTCAGCAGCCGCGCAAGTAACCGACTCTACCTTTAAGCAGGAAGTGCTCGATAGCGAAGTTCCAGTTCTAGTGGATTTTTGGGCTCCCTGGTGCGGGCCCTGTCGGATGGTGGCACCCGTCGTAGACGAAATTGCTCAACAATATGAAGGGCAGGTCAAGGTAGTAAAAGTTAATACCGACGAGAATCCTAACGTGGCCAGCCAATACGGTATCCGCAGCATTCCGACGCTGATGATATTTAAGGGCGGTCAACGGGTGGATATGGTGGTTGGGGCAGTTCCGAAAACTACTCTGGCCAACACTCTGGAAAAGTACATTTAACCCAACTGCGAGCGGTTTCGCGCTGTTCTTTTTGGGCCGCGAAAGCTAACTCGCTTCAGAACCGGGGCAAAGCTACTGGAAAAGTTATTAGTGGCCACCAGGGCAATTTGCCGGTCGCTATTAGCTTCTAAATTTAGCTTGCCCCTTAATTTTTAGTAGCGACAAATAGTTACCGTTTCGGAAAAATTCATGATTTCTTCTGGGTCTGGTCAAGGTTTTGAGTCCCTCCAAGCTGAATTGATCGATTTGATCGATCGCTTCCCAATGTTGAAGCACTCTGAGTGGATCGAACGATCGCTCTCTACTATAGTGCAAATGACTGGAGAGGATCTCGATCGCCTTGACTGGAAAATTATTGCGGCGTCGCTCCGAGATATGGAGAGCGCTTTTGAGCTGTTTTATCCTTACCGACACGTTCGCAAAATTGTGATTTTTGGTTCGGCGAGGGTGTCACCGCAATCTGCGGAATATTTGATGGCCAGAGACTTTTCGCGGGCGATCGCCCAGCAGGGGTTTATGGTGATTACTGGCGGCGGCGGCGGGATTATGCAGGCGGGGAACGAGGGGGCGACTGCTGAACGTTCTTTTGGGCTCAACATTCAGTTACCTTTCGAGCAGAGTTCTAATCCTTTCATTGCGGGCGATCCCAAATTGCTCAATTTTAAATATTTTTTCACTCGCAAGTTATTTTTTCTCCGGGAGAGCGATGCTTTGGCTCTGTTTCCGGGCGGTTTCGGCACTCTGGACGAGGCTTTTGAGTGTCTGACTTTGACTCAAACTGGCAAGTTCGGGCCGGCTCCTGTGGTATTGATCGATCGACCGGGAGGAGATTATTGGCTTGATTGGAATTATTTTGTGCAAAAACAATTGCGCGGTCGGGGTTTGATTTCACCCGACGATCGCAGCCTATATACGATTACTGATGATATAAATGTCGCTTGCGAGGCGATCGGTAGTTTTTATCTGGTTTATCACTCCTGCCGCTACGTGCGCGAAAAATTGGTAATTCGCTTGAAAACAGAGCTTTCTGAGGAGAATGTCGATCGGCTAAATACTGACTTTAGCGATATTGTTGTCACCGGAAAAATTGAAAAAAGTCAAGCTTTGGAACCGGAAATAGGAGATGCAACTTTCGAGCTGCCGCGCCTGACTTTGCATTTCAACCAGCGGGATTTAGGGCGACTTTATCAGCTAATTGCTGCTATAAATCAAATGGGTGCAGCTTCGCCGGCGGCGGCGCATCCAGAACAAAAGTAGTTATTAGTCATCAGTCATTTTTGATATGGGTGAGGCCTGAGAGAAGTTTGACAACTTGTCTTTTGACAAAAGCGATCGAATGAGATAAATTTTTGTAAAAAATCAAGAAAAAAGCGTGCAATAGCAAAAGAAAATCTTGTCAATATCTTGATGGCGTTGTTTGGGAAAAAAACAGCAAAATGCTAGACCTGCTGCTAATTAGCGCTTTGGGATTTCTCGGCAGTTTCGGTCACTGCGCGGGGATGTGTGGCCCGCTGACAATGGCGTTTTCTCTTTCTAATTCCGGCAACGATAAATTAGCTGCTTTCCGCTTTCATTTGCTGCTAAATTTGGGGAGAATTGCTGCTTACGCTTTGGTTGGTGCTGCAATTGGCGGGCTGGGATCAGTGTTAATTGCTGGCGGACTTTTGGCAGGTACGGGTAGCGAATTGCGACGCGCGATCGCACTTCTGACGGGCACGATGCTGATTTGGTTCGGAGTAGTGCAAATTAAACCGAACTTGCTGCCCAGATTGCCGCTGCTGCACCCAATGTCGCACGATCGAGTCGGACAAGCAATGAGCAAGCTTTCGGCACAAAAAAAATGGTGGGTGCCGGTTGCTTTGGGTTTGCTTTGGGGTTTGATTCCCTGCGGTTTCCTCTACGCGGCGCAGATTAAGGCGGCGGAAACCGGAAACCCGGTTTTGGGTGCGGCGACGATGCTGGCTTTTGGACTCGGCACACTGCCAACTATGCTGGGAGTGGGTTTTTTTGCTGGCAGATTGAGCGCGGACAAGCGCAGTCAACTGTTTCGTGCGGGTGGGTGGGTGACGGTGGCGATCGGGATTCTTACCTTGCTGCGAACCGATGAAATGGTCGATTTCACAGGCCACGCAGCGCTGCTGTGCTTGATGCTAGCACTGTTGGCGCGTCCGGTTAGCAAGTTTTTGCCGCAACTGCTGCGCTACCGCCGCGCCTTGGGTGTGGGCGCGTTTGTCTTAGCACTCGCACACACGTTTCATATGCTGGATCATACGCTGAAATGGAATTTTGACGCGCTATATTTTATGTTGCCGCAGCACCAGTTGGGAATGGTGGCTGGGATGACGGCCCTAATTTTGATGTTGCCGGCGGCGGTTACAAGTTGCGATCGTATTCAAAATTTTTTAGGCAAACTGTGGCGAATGCTTCACCTGTTAAGCGTTCCAGCTTTCCTGCTGTGCGCTGTACACGCGGCACTCATCGGTTCCCACTATCTCGGCGGTTTTGAATGGAAGTTGCACAATCAACTGCTGACAGCGGTGTTAGCGGTGGTTGTGGTATTAGTTATGTTTGTGCGATCGCGCTTATTTTGGTCAATTTTATCACTGGAGAAGTTTTATGTTTCGCCTGTCAAACAAAAGTAAAAGTTTGGGATTGTTAGTTTTTTTGGGATTGCTAATTGAAGCAGCAATTCCCAGTGCCTCGCACTTAAACTCGATTTCAGTTTTGGCGCACGAAGTCGAAGTATCAGGAGATGTAGCAGCGACCTTTCACCTAGAACCCAACCACAACCCCCGCGCCGGACAGCCTGCGAGAGTGTGGTTTGCCCTAACTCGCAGGGGCGGTCAAATTATCCCACTAGAGCAGTGTAATTGCAAATTGGCTGTTTATCCGAAAGAGCGCAAAGATGGGGATAAGCCGCTGATGCAGCCGCCTTTGAAAGCCATATCTGCGGAGAAATATCAAGGGATTCCGGGAGCTGATATCGTGTTTCCCAAGGCAGGGATTTACGAACTTGAATTGAGCGGAACAGCCCAAAACAAAGCTAATTTTAAACCCTTTAAACTGACTTATACAGTCACGGTTCGCTAAGATAATCTTTCCATCACCGAACATAAATCTTGTAGGGGGGGGTTCACCGACAATAAATGCCTAAAACCCACAATCTCATAAACCCGCCCCCACCAACGGCAAATCATAATCTACCTATTTTAACATACAAGAAAATACAACCGAAATCTGTATAAAACCTTAAAAATTGCCAACTCTACAAAATGTCACAAATTTTTACACTACATTATAACCAGTGTCCATTATGGAATTTGTGCAAGCTAACCTCTCTTGAACTGACTAAAGGACATAACGATGGATATCTTATCTAACACCGTGGCGCTATCGCGGATGCAATTTGCGCTAACCGCCATATTCCATATGCTGTGGCCAGTTCTGACAACTGGAATGGGGATTTATCTGGTAATTGTTGAAGGAATGTGGCTAAAAACTCGCAATCCCGACTACTACCACCACGCTCGTTTTTGGTCTAAACTCTACCTCCTCAACTTCGGTATTGGAGTAGCTTCAGGAATTCCGATGGAATTTCAATTTGGCACAAACTGGGCACCATTTTCTGAAGCTGTTGGTGACTTTTTTGGCAGCATTTTGGGCTTTGAAGCTTCAATGGCATTTATGCTAGAAGCCGGCTTTTTAGGAATTATGCTGTTTGGTTGGGAGCGCGTTCACCCGATCGTCCATTATTTCGCTACAATCATGGTAGCCTTCGGCGCTAACCTATCCACAGTCTGGATTTTAGTCGCTAACTCTTGGCTGCAAACTCCTGCGGGTGGAGAAATGGTCAATGGCAAGTTTATTGTCAGCGATTACTTTCAAGCAATTATGAACCCGTTCGCATTAAACAGCATTCTCCATATGTTTTTTGCGACGTTAGAAACTTCGCTGTTTGTCATCGGGGGAATTAGCGCTTGGTACATTCTCAATAAGCGCAACCAAGCCTTTTTTTCCAAGTCTTTAAAAATTGCCATAGCGACGGCAATCGCCGTTGCACCTTTGCAGATATACATCGGACATTTGAGCGCCGAACAAGTTTATCACTATCAACCCACTAAATTAGCAGCAATCGAAGCTAAGTGGGAAACTTCACCAGCGGGAGAGTCAGCAGATTGGACTTTGCTAGCTTTGCCTAATGAAAAAGCACAAAAAAATGACTGGGAAATGAGCATTCCCAATGGCTTAGGATACGTTCTGGAATTCAAACAAAAACTTTCCGAACCCGTACTCGGATTGAAGGAATGGAAGCCCGAAGATAGACCACGCATGGTGGGTTTAATCTACTATTGTTTTCGCATCATGTCCGGAATTGGATTCTTCTTTGTGGGATTGATGCTGTTCAGTATAATTCAGTGGATGCGAGGCAAACTTTCTGCTGAAAATATTAGCAGTCAACCTTGGCTGATGCGCGCTTGGGTATTAGCTGCTCCCCTGGGATATATTGCTGTAGAATCGGGTTGGATTGTGCGCTGTGTCGGCAGACAACCGTGGGCTTTATACGGGCAAATTCGCACTGCTGATGCGGTGTCAAACATCCCCGCCAGCAATGTTTTAACTTCTCTCAGTTTCTTTGCCGTTGTTTACAGCTTTTTGTTTGTTTGTGCCTTGTATTTTGGCAGCAGAATTATCCGCCAAGGGCCTAATTTAACTCTGCCGCTACCGGGATTAGACAATGAACCTGCAGTCGAAAGTCAACCCGCAGGACACATTCCCGATCAACGTCCCGTAGAAGCACAACAATAGGAGATTTTATGCAAGCTTTGGAGCATTTTCTCCCACAAGTTTGGTTTGTAGTTTTGGCTTTGTTTCTCCTGCTATATGTCATGCTAGACGGTTTTGACTTAGGAGTAGGCATCCTGTCTCTGACTGCTTCCGACGAGGAACGCCGGGGCATTTTAATGACGAGTTTGGGCAACGTTTGGGACGCTAACGAAACTTGGCTGGTGTTGATGGGAGGCGCTCTGTTTGGCGCATTTCCCCTCGCTTACGGCACGATTTTAACGGCATTGTACATACCGATTTGCCTGATGCTTTTTGGTTTGATATTTCGGGCTGTCGCCTTTGAGTTCCGCGAGCATTCTAATCGCAAATTATTCTGGAATTATGCTTTTGGTGCTGGCAGTTTTTTAGCAGCTTTAGCTCAAGGATTTGCCCTCGGTGCGGTGATCGAAGGCATTGCGGTTGATGAAGCTGGTCACTTTGTGGGTACTACTTGGGATTGGCTGGATTGGCGATCGATCTTGGTTGCTTTGACGCTGATTCAAGGGTATGTTTTGATTGGTTCAACCTATCTAATTATGAAAACGGAGGGCGAACTGCAAACAAATCACTATCGCACGGCTAAAATTGCGGCAGTAACGACTTTAATCGGAGCGGTTTTAATTACGCTCGCCACTCCGATTTTTTACGAAAGTGCTAGATCCAGGTTGTTTGAGAAACCGCTAGTTTATGTCTTTGCCGCGATTCCTTTGCTGGGGGTGCTGTTGGTGGGACTGCTGCTGAAAAGTCTCGCAAACAAAGAAGAACGCACGCCATTTGTCTGGACAATTCTGATTTTTTTGCTCAGTTTTATCGGCTTGGGGTTGATTGTTTTTCCCTATATTATTCCCTCGCAAATCACGATTTACCAAGCCGCAGCTTCGCCCAGCGCCCTGGTATTTATGATTGTGTTCATGGGCGTTCTGCTCCCGATTATGATTTTTTACAACATTTACAATTATGTTGTGTTTCGGGGTAAGGTGGTCGGGGGCCACTACGGGGAATAAAGAATAATAAAACCGCAGATTTAAGTCAATATACGCAGATAAGCTCAACTCTATATCCTGGTTTATCTGCGTATATTTGCGGTTAAAAATTACAAATTATGGTTTGTTGATACATCACAACTTACGCAACCATACTATACATAACATAGCCCCAATAGTGCGGAGTAGGGAAAGAAACTCGTTTAGGATTAGCGCTCGCACGTCATGCGATTTGAAAGTTGAGATTTGAGATTTGAGATTGGTCCCCTCCTGAGCCTACAAAGGAATGAGTCCAGGGGGTTGCGCTCAGGATGGGCAGCTTTTGTCAAAGGTAAATAGATGAATCCGGATGCTTGTGACTAACTTGCTTTTGGTCAAATAATAGTTGATAAACATTGGGAAAAAATTACAGTTAATTCTGTCCCTAGCGAAGGTGCAGAGTTTGCGATCGGTATCTTTGTCAAATAATAAAATACAATGGAATGGAAGGTTTTAATTTAACTCTTGTATAACAGAGAAGCAACGAGCTATGGATGCGAGCGCCAATTTGTCAGGTTATCAGATTACAGAGCAACTTTATGTAGGTACACGCACCCTAGTCTATCGAGGCATCCGTACCCGTGACCAATACCCAGTCGTCCTCAAACTGCTGCGAAACGAATACCCCCCCTTCAACGATCTCGTCCAGTTTCGCAACCAATATACCATTGCCAAAAATCTAGATTTCCCTCACATCGTCAAACCGCTGACGCTCGAAGTATACCAGAATAGCTATGCCCTAGTAATGGAGGACTTTGGCGGAGTCTCCCTACCTACTTATCTCAAAACAGCAACAAATCAAACCCAATCATCTCAAGCTTTACCTTTAGCAGAATTTCTCCAACTCGCCATACAACTAACAGACATTATCCACTATCTCTACCAAAACCGAGTCATTCACAAAGATATTAAACCCGCTAATATTCTCATTAATCCAGACACAAAACAAATTCAACTAATTGACTTTAGTATTGCATCCCTCCTACCACGAGAAACCCAAGAAATACAGAATCCCAATATCTTAGAAGGAACATTAGCCTATCTCTCCCCAGAACAAACAGGACGGATGAATCGAGGCATTGACTATCGTAGCGACTTTTATTCCCTGGGTGTGACTTTTTATGAATTGTTGACAGGAAATTTGCCATTTATCTCTGATGACCCGATGAAATTGGTGCATTGTCACCTCGCTAAACACTCGATACCGATCCATCAAATTAATCCTGAAATTCCCTTAATTTTATCGCAACTTGTCAGTAAGCTGATGGCAAAAAATGCCGAAAAACGCTATCAAAGTGCATTAGGACTCAAGCACGATTTAGAGATGTGTTTAGTTCAATTACAAAAAACAGCCCAGATAGAATCTTTTGAACTCGGAAAGCGAGATATTTGCGATCGCTTTACTATCCCCGAAAAGCTCTACGGTAGAGAAAAAGAAGTTGATCAACTATTAGCTGCCTTTGAGCGAGTCAGCTTGGGGTCAACAGAAATGATGCTAGTAGCAGGTTTTTCAGGAATTGGGAAAACCGCCGTTGTCAATGAAGTTCATAAACCCATTGTCCGTCAGCGCGGTTATTTTATCAAAGGCAAATACGATCAATTTCAACGCAACATTCCCTTCAGTGCGTTTGTGCAAGCCTTCCGCGACTTAATGGGTCAATTACTATCAGAATCGGATACCGAACTGCAAACATGGAAAACCAAGATTTTAGAAGTAGTAGGAGACAACGGACAAGTCTTGATTGACGTGATTCCTGAGTTAGAACGCATAATTGGCGATCAACTTCCTGCAACAGAATTGTCAGGAAGTGCCGCCCAAAATCGATTTAATCTGCTCATGCAGAAATTTGTGCAACTTTTCACCAGCAAAGAACATCCTTTAGTGATGTTTTTGGATGACTTGCAATGGGCGGATTCAGCCTCCCTGAATTTGCTACAATTATTGATGCTCGATACAGGATATTTATTAGTATTGGGGGCCTATCGAGATAATGAAGTTTGGCCAGTGCATCCATTTATCTTAAGAGTGAATCAGATAGTTAAAACGGGGGCAACAGTGAATACAATTACTTTGGAACCGTTAAGCGAACTAGATATGAATTTGTTGGTGGCGGATACGCTGAATTGCGAATCATCACTTGCCCAACCTTTGACAAGATTAGTCTATCAAAAAACTCAGGGTAATCCTTTCTTTGCAACTCAGTTTCTCAAGACATTACATGACGAGCAGCTAATTAGCTTTAACTGGGAGATTCGGCATTGGCAGTGTGATATTGCCCAAGTGAAAGCCTTAGCTATCACTGATGATGTCGTTGAATTCATGGCGTTGCAATTGCAGAAGCTGCCCAAAGGAACTCAGTATGTTCTCACCTTAGCTGCTTGTATAGGATCACAGTTTGATTTGAATACGTTAGTAATTGTCAGTGAGAAATCTGCTGGAATGATGGCTACGGCTTTATGGAAAGCATTACAGGAAGGTTTGGTGATTCCCACGACCAAAATCTATAAGTTCTTTACGGAATCGGATAGTGATGAAGTTTTCAAGGCTTCAGCTAATCCCACTTATCGATTTTTACACGATCGCGTCCAGCAAGCCGCATATTCGTTAATTCCCGATTCACAGAAAAAATCCACTCATCTCAAAATAGGACAGTTACTCCAGCAAAATTGTGCCGAAATAGAGCAAGAAGAAAAACTGTTTGATATTGTCGGACATTTGAATCTAGGAATTGAGTTAATCACCCAACCTAGCGAACGAGAAGCCTTAGCTAAACTAAACTTGGCAGCCGGTTGTAAAGCCAGAAATTCTACTGCCTACACGGCAGCCAGAGTTTATCTACAAGTGGGGGTTGAGCTACTGACAGCCAACTGCTGGCAGAGTCAGTATGAATTGACCCTAAAACTCTATGTTGCTGCTGCTGAAGTCGCGTATTTGAATGCTGACTTTGATGGCATGGAAAAGATGGCAGCACAAGTGTTAGAGAATGCACAGACAATCTTAGACAAAATCAAAATTTACGAAATTCAAATCGTCGCACAGACAGCACAAAGCAAGACGTTAGAAGCGATTGCAGTAGCAAGAGATGCACTCTGGCAATTGGGGGTTGAACTCCCCACCGAAGCTGACGAAGCCTTGATTGGTAAAGCGCTACAGAGCCTGGCGGGCCAACTCAGCGGCAGAAAAATTGAGGAACTAATCGATCTGCCTGTGATGAGAGATCCTCAGACTCAGGCAGCTATGCCCATATTGGCAATGTTATTTGCACCCATTCTCCAAGGAATTCCAGGCTTAGTGCCCCTACTGAGCTCCACGATGGTAAGTTTATCGCTCTCCTTTGGGAATGCACCCGCATCAACAGTGGGCTATGCGATTCATGGACTTGTATTAAGTGCCTTTTTGGGAGAGGCAAAAACGGGCTATAGCTTTGGTAAATTGGCCCTCTCATTGCTCGATCGGGTCAATGCACGAGAATTTAAGTGCATTACTCATAATATGTTTGGGGCATTTATTCAGCATCATCAAAATGCTATGAGGGCAGGGATACCAACGCTGAAAGAGGGCTTTATAGCTGGCATGGAAACTGGCGATTTTCTGAACGCTGGCTACAACATAGCTACTTACAGCTACATCAACTTTTTCGGTGGGGTAGAACTGGATACTTGGGAAGCGGAACTTGCAGTCTACAGTGCTACCTTGGCTCAGGTGAAGCAATATTCGGCTCGGACTTATTTGCATATGGAGCGGCAGATGTTGCAGAACTTGAGGGAAGTTTGTACTCTGTCGGATTGCTTAATCGGCGAAGCCTATGATGAAACGGTAATGATTCCTAAGCACTATCAGGATCGTGAATTCAGTGCGATCGCTCTTGTCTACGTCTACAAACTACTGCTTGCCTATTCCTTTGGTAATTATCCGGCTGCTCTAAACTACATTAACTCAGCCAAAGAGTGCGTGATGGCAGTATCGGGATTAATTCTTGTTCCCATTTTCCATTTTTATGCAGCCTTGACACACCTGGCACTTTTCCGCACACAGCCAGAAACCGAGCAAGCTTCCATTCTTGCCTCTGTGGAAATCCATCAAACGACTCTGTACCAGTGGGCGCAAAATGCTCCCATGAATCATCTGCATAAATGGTATTTGGTTGAAGCAGAACGGCAGGGGGTTTTGGGCAATAAAGCAGATGCACTTGAAATGTACGATCGCGCCATCCGACTCGCTCAAGATCATAAATTCATCAACGAAGAAGCCCTCGCCAACGAATTAGCTGCCAAGTTCTACTTGGAATGGGGCAAAGAAAAAGTTGCTCAAGCCTACATGATTGAAGCCTATTATTGTTATGCCCGATGGGGAGCTAAAGCCAAAATTGACGATTTGGAAAAACGTTATCCTCGCCTACTCAGTATTATCCTTCAGCAACCTCAATCCTTTAGTTCCTTTAAGGAAACCATCGCCCGGGGAACGATTACTTCTACTCACTCTTCTAGCAGCAACTCTGAATTTCTGGATTTGCCTACTCTGATCCAAGCCTCTCAAGCCATTTCTGGGGAGATTGAACTAGATAAACTCCTGACTACTCTTTTAAAAATAGCGATCGCGAATGCTGGGGCAACTAAGTGTGTCTTATTGCTCAAACAAAAACAGTATTTACAGGTAGTGGCTCTTTTAGAAGAGGGAGATGAACCTGAGCTATTACCATCAATACCGCTAGAATCAAGTCAGAATGTAGCGATTAGTTTTGTTAACACTGTCAAGCGTAGTTTGAAACCTTTGGTAATAGTCGATGCTAGGGTAAGTTCCCAGGTTGCGGGCGATATTTACATTCAAAAAAATCAGCCGACAAGTGTTCTTTGTATTCCAATTCTTAATCAGGGGCAGTTGATAGGAGTTTTATATCTAGAAAATAACCTGACGGTAGGGGCGTTTACGAGCGATCGGGTTGAAGTGCTAAATCTGCTGGCTTCTCAAGCTGCTATTTCCTTAGAAAATGCCCGTTTGTATCAAGAATCTCAACAAGCATTAACCGATCTCAAACAAGCACAAATAAAAATAGTTCAAAGCGAAAAAATGTCAGCGTTGGGAAACTTAGTGGCTGGGGTTGCTCACGAAATTAATAATCCGGTTGGTTTTCTGGTTGGTAATATTCAACCAGCCTTAGATCAGATCAAAGATTTGTTTGGATTGCTCGATTTGTATCAAGAAAAATATCCCCAACTTGATCCAGAGATTCAAGACGAAATCGAGAACATCGATCTTGACTACATCCGTGAAGATTTACCGAAATTAGTAGGTTCGATGCGGGAAGGCGTGAAGCGGATTCGGGATATTAGTACCAGTCTACGGACATTCTCCCGTGCTGATACTAACTATCCCGTAGCTTGTAATATCCACGATGGCATCGATAGCACCATTATGATCCTGAAACATCGGCTCAAGGCTAACGAAACTCGTCCGGAAATCAAAGTGATTAAGGAATACGGCAATTTGCCACAAGTGGAGTGTTATGCCGGACAGTTGAATCAAGTATTTATGAATTTGTTAGGTAATGCAATAGATGCTTTGGATGAATCCAATCAAGGACGAGTTTATGCAGAAATGACCAATCAAATTACCATTAAAACCGACTGGTTTCGGGATAAAAAACAAGCAATAATTTGCATCAAAGATAACGGTGTGGGCATGAGTGAAGTAGTGCGAGAGAAGATTTTTGATGAATTATTTACTACCAAGGGGGTAGGGAAAGGGACGGGGTTGGGATTGGCGATCGCTCGTCAAATTGTGGTTGAGAAACATGGAGGGGCGATCGAGGTAAATTCTGTATTAAGAGTAGGGACGGAGTTTACAATTTTATTGCCTCTCAAAGGATAATATTATCTTGATAGATGGCAATCTTTATGTTCAAAAGTTAGAAAGAGTAGAAGCGGTAGAGTCTGTCTGCTGGAGTTCGTCGCTGTTAAATCATCGTTAGACTCGACAAATAAAAGTGTATACTTACTTACAAGAGTCAATGTCTGAGATGGAGTAATCCAGAGGAGTACCGCAGTGGATTTGACAAACCGAATTTCTGGATATAATCTGGTTGAGCAATTATACTGTGGTTCGAGAACCCTAGTTTATCGAGCCATCCGAGAAACAGACCAGTTTCCGGTTGTCATCAAACTATTAAATCGAGACTATCCCAGCTTCAGCGAACTGCTGCAATTCCGCAACCAGTATACTATCGCCAAAAATCTACGTCTACTTGGAGTCGTTGAACCCTACAATTTGGAATCCTATCGCCACAGCTATGCCCTAGTAATGGAGGATTGTGGCGGTATTTCTCTGCGAGACTACGCCCAAGAACGATCGCTGACTCTAGTAGAAATCTTGGAAATAGCCATTCAAATAACTGACATTCTTGACGGACTGTACCGAAACAGAGTCATCCACAAAGATATTAAGCCAGCTAACGTTCTAATACATCCCGAAACTAAACAAGTCAAACTGATTGACTTTAGCATCGCCTCCCTACTGCCAAGAGAAACTCAAGAAATTCAAAATCCCAACGTTTTAGAAGGAACCCTCGCCTATATTTCTCCCGAACAAACTGGACGAATGAACCGAGGCATAGACTACCGCACCGACTTTTATTCTCTGGGCGTCACTTTTTACGAACTACTGACCGGAAAAGTGCCATTTGAATGTGACGACCCGATGGAGTTGGTTCACTGCCATATTGCCAAACAACCTCCTGCAATAAACAGCCAAGAAATCCCGCAGGTGGTTTCGGATATTGTGATGAAGCTGATGGCAAAAAATGCCGAAAAACGCTATCAAAGTGCCTTGGGATTGAAGCACGATTTAGAGATTGGTCTGGCTCAATTACAAAAAACAGGTAACATGGAGACGTTTGGATTGGGAACGCGGGATATTACAGACCGTTTCCTAATGCCCGAAAAATTATACGGTAGAAAAACTGAAGTTGATAATCTATTAGCGGCATTTGAAAGAGTCAGCGCTGGCTGTACAGAAATGATGCTAGTGGCAGGATTTTCTGGGATTGGCAAAACCGCAGTAGTGAATGAAGTTCATAAGCCAATTGTTCGTCAGCGCGGTTATTTTATTAAAGGCAAATACGACCAATTTCAGCGGAATATTCCCTTTTCGGCTTTTGTGCAAGCCTTCCGGGATTTGATGGGACAATTGCTATCAGAATCGGACGCTCAGTTACAAAGCTGGAAAACCAGGATTCTGTCAGCAGTTGGAGACAATGGGCAAGTCTTGATCGAGGTAATTCCTGAATTAGAACGCATCATTGGTACTCAACCCCCTGCCCCAGAACTATCGGGAAGCGCAGCACAGAATCGCTTCAATCTGCTGATGCAAAAATTTGTGCAAGTGTTTACCACAAAAGAACATCCGTTAGTGATATTTTTGGACGATTTGCAGTGGGCAGATTCAGCATCCCTAAAGTTATTACAACTGTTGATCCAAGATACGGGGCATCTCTTGGTATTGGGTGCTTATCGGGATAATGAAGTGTCCCCGGTTCATCCGTTTATCTTGACGGTGGATGAGATTGTTAAAGCAGGGGCGACGGTGAATACGATTACGCTGCAACCGTTGAGTTTAGCGGATATGAATCAGTTGGTAGCAAATACGCTGAATTGCGATCGCGCCTTAGCTCAACCATTAACACACTTGGTGTATCAAAAAACTAAGGGTAATCCTTTCTTTGCTACGCAGTTCCTTAAGGCATTACATGACGATGAACTGATTACCTTTGATTGGAATATACGGTATTGGCAGTGCGATATTGCTCAAGTCCGAGCTTTAGCGCTCACCGATGATGTGGTGGAGTTTATGGCACTGCAATTGCAAAAATTGCCGATCGCAACTCAGTCTGGGTTAAAGTTGGCAGCTTGTATTGGAGCGCAGTTTGATATAGCTACTTTGGCGATCGCTTCAGAAAAACTATTTGAAGAAACGGCGGCAGATTTGTGGAAAGCCCTGCAAGAAGGCTTGCTCGTCCCCACCACCGAAATCTATAAATTCTTCACCCAAAGTGACGCGATCGCCACGGTTAACCAAGCTGCGGCTAATGCAAATTATAAATTCCTGCACGATCGCGTCCAACAAGCGGCATATTCACTCATTCCAGATTCAGAGAAAAAAGCAACCCATCTCAAAATTGGACAATTGCTTCTACAAAATTCCTCTGAAATACAGCAAGAGGAAAAACTATTTGATATTGTCAGGCATTTGAACCAAGGAGAACAGTTATTTACTCAACAAAGTGAACGGGAAACTTTAGCTCAACTTAACTTAAAAGCCGGACAGAAAGCTAGAAATTCTACAGCCTATAGTGCGGCAAATATCTATCTACAAACGGGAATTGAGCTACTGACAGTCAACTGCTGGCAAGCTCAATATGAATTGACCATAAATCTTTATGTTGCTGCTGCCGAAGCCGCCTATTTGAATGCCGATCTTGACTGCATGGAACAGATGGCAGCACTGGTGTTACAAGAAGCTCAGACGATTTTAGACAAAATCAAAATTTACAAAATTCAAATCGTCGCACAGACAGCCCAGAGCAAGTTGTTAGAAGCGATCGCAGTGGCAAGAGATGCACTCTTGCAATTAGGGGTTGAACTCCCCACTGCACCTGACGAAGCCAAAATTAGTAAAGCGCTACAGACTCTAGCGGGCCAACAAAGCGGCAGAAGGATTGAGGAACTAATCGATCTACCTGTAATGAGCGATCGCCAAACTCAGGCAGCCATGGAGCTGTTAGGAATGTTATTTGCACCTGTCTTCCAGGGAATGCCCGGATTAATGCCTATACTGAGCGCGACGATGGTGAGTTTATCGCTCTCCTTTGGGAATACACCCGCATCAACGGTAGGGTATGCGATTCACGCTATGGTACTCTGTGCCTTTTTAGAAGAAGTGGAAACGGGCTATAGCTTTGGGCGATTGTCACTGAACTTGCTTGACGGATTTAATGTGCGGGAATTCAAGTGTACAGTTCTACTTCTTTTTGGCGGCTTTATTCAGCATCGTCAGGAATCTCTGAGGGCAATGATGCTGACAGTTAAAGATGGCTATGCGGCTGGTATGGAAACTGGTGATTTTCTCAACGCTGGCTACTGCTTGATCACTTACTTCAGTGCTAACCTTTTTGGTGGGGTAGAACTGGAAACTTGGGAGCCAGAAATAGCAGGTTACAGGGCTGTCTTAGTGCAGACTAAACAATATTCTGCCCAGACTTATTTGGATATAACGCAGCAGGCAGTGCAGAACTTGAGGGAAACTCGTATTCTGTCGGATTGCTTAATTGGTGATGCCTACGATGAAACGGTGATGATTCCTAAGCATCATCGGGACAACGATCTTACTGGGCTCGCTCTTGTTTATATTTACAAACTGCTGCTTGCCTACTCTTATGGCAATTATCCGGCTGCCTTAAACTACATTTGCCAAGTCAAGCTGTATTTGATGGCATTATCGGGATTGGTTTATGTTCCCATTTTCCATTTCTATGCTGCTCTGACACACCTAGCACTTTTCCCCACACAGCTAGAAACCGATCGAGCTGAAATTCTCGATCGGGTACAAACCCATCAAACTCCTCTGCAACAGTGGGCGCAAAATGCTCCCATGAATCATTTGCATAAATGGTATTTAGTTGAGGCCGAAAAACATCGGGTTTTGGGCAATAAAGCAGAAGCAATAGATTTGTACGATCGCGCCATCCAACTAGCTAAAGAAAATCAATTCCTCCAAGAAGAAGCACTTGCCAACGAACTAGCTGCCAAGTTCTACCTTGACTGGGGCAAAGAAAAAGTGGCCGCCAGCTATATGCAGGAAGCGTATTACTGTTATGCCCGTTGGGGAGCTAAAGCCAAAATAGAAGACCTAGAACAACGCTATCCCCAATTACTTCAACCTATCCTGAATCAGCCCACACTTAGCTTTAATCCCCTAGAGACGCTGGGAACGATTAACCACTCTTCGTACACTTCCAGCAATAGCACGAGTATTTCCCATGCCCTTGATTTTGCCTCTATTGTGCAAGCTGCTCAAGCTTTATCCAGTAAAATTCAGATTGATGAATTGCTCGGCACCCTCAATCAAATTATTTTGAAAACTTCAGGGGCAGAAACTTGTGCTTTGCTACTCCCCCATCAGGATGAATGGCAAATCCGAGCAATAACTCACCTCAATCCAGATAACCAGACACCCACCACCCTGCTGCAAACCCAACCTATAGATGGCTCGGCGGTGATTCCGCTCAAGCTAATTTATTATGTCAAACATACTCGGGAAACTGTGGTTATTGAAGGTGGCAAGACCGATATTCCGGGTTTAATGAATGACTGTACGCTCCAGTATCACTCTCAGAGTATGTTATGTACTCCGATTCTCGATCGCGGGAACTTAGTTGCGATACTTTATCTCGAACATAGCTCGACGAAAGGAGTGTTTACTCGCGATCGTCTGCTCGTCCTCAACTTCCTCTGCACTCAGGCTGCCATTTCCCTAGAAAATGCGCGATTGTATCAGCAAGCCCAGGACTACGCTCACCAGGTGGAACAATCTCAACTGCAATTAGTGCAAAGCGAAAAAATGTCGGCGTTGGGGAACTTAGTGGCCGGGGTTGCCCATGAAATTAATAATCCAGTCGGTTTTATTTCTGGCAATATTCATGAAGCGATCGCCGCCGTCAAAGATCTGACCAAATACCTGCAACTTTACCAAGAAAAATTTCCCCATCCTGGAGATGACATCGAGCAAATAGCAGAAGAACTTGACATTGAATATCTCGTAGAAGATTTACCCAAAATGTTGAATTCGATGCAAGTCGGGTGCGATCGCATTCAAGGTATCAGCACCAGTCTTCGTACCTTCTCCCGATCCGACAAAGATTACAAAGTTCCTTTCAATATTCATGACGGAATTAACAGTACGATTTTGATTCTCAAACACAGATTGAAAGCGAACGAACAGCGTCCAGCGATTGAAGTTGTGAAAGAGTACGGGAACTTGCCATCAGTTGATTGCTTCCCCGGACAATTAAATCAGGTGTTTATGAATATATTGGCGAATGCGATTGATGCACTGGAAGAATCTAATCGGGAACCGAGTTTAGAGAAGATTAAAGCCCCAGCCTATTGCATCACGATTCGCACGGAAAGACAGTCTAAGGAGTGGGTGTTGATTCGCATTTCTGACAACGGGCCAGGGATAGCAGATGAGATAAAAGCTAATATTTTTGATCACTTATTTACAACTAAAGGCGTGGGTAAAGGCACGGGATTGGGTTTGGCGATCGCACGGCAGATTGTAGTTGAGAAACACTCTGGTATACTAGAAGTCTACTCAACTTTAGGTCGAGGTACAGAATTTACGATTTCACTCCCATGTTGATTATTACCTTGGTAATTTATAGCCAATTTTTGGATTTTTCTTGAAAATTAAATTTTTTTTACAGCCCACTTGACATTTTATAGTGATCGATAACTTCTGCCACAGTCTGGATACTTCCGTCGCACTAATTCATAAAGGAATCTCGATCGCAAATTCCGTACCTTCTCCTACGGTGGAACGGCAGCTCAAGGCTCCGGCGTGTTTTTCAGCGACAATTCGGTAACTGATGGCTAACCCTAAACCAGTGCCTTTTCCCATCGGTTTAGTCGTGAAAAATGGGTCAAATAATCGGCTACGCACGTCTTCTGTCATGCCGATCGCATTATCCGCAATGCGGATGCAAATACTATTTTCGTTCAGGGCTTCTGTGCGAATGCTGATAGTTGGTTTCCAATCGTCGCCGCCGACTGCCGCTCGCCTTTTTTGGTTGCAAGCATCTTCCAAGGCGTCAATACTGTTGCTAAGCAGATTCATAAATACCTGATTGAGCTGACCTGGGTAACATTCTATTAAAGGGAGTTGACCGTAATCTTTGATTACTGTTATTTCTGGATAGTCGCCTCTGGCTCGAAGTTTGTTGTGCAATATTAAGAGGGTATTATCTATGCCTTCGTGAAGGTTAATAGGTTTTTTTACCGAGTCGTCTAAACGCGAGAAGTTTCGCAAGCTCAGAACTATTTCGCGAATGCGATCGGCTCCCATTTTCATCGAAGATAATATTTTTAGTAAATCTTCTCTCAGAAATTCTAAATCGATATTGTTAATACATTCTTGAACTTCTACCACGGGCTGAGGATAGTGTTTTTGGTAAAGTTCCACAAGCTGCAACAAGTCTCTGATATATTGGCTGGCATAGGAAATATTGCCGTAGATAAAACTGACAGGGTTATTAATTTCGTGAGCTACTCCAGCTACCATTTGACCGAGACTTGACATTTTTTCGGTATGAATTAGGTGAGCTTGAGTTTCTCGGAGTTCTTTGAGAGCGATTTCTAGCTGCTGGGCTCTGTTGTTGGCGATCGCCTCGGAGAGCCGCAAAGCATCCTCCGCTGCTTTGCGCTCTGTCATATCAAAAATCGCACCGTTGAGGGATAAAACGTGACCTGCTGCGTTGAAAATGGCTTGACCTTTCTCTGCAACCCACCGCACATTTCCGTCGCAGTGAATCAGGCGATATTCGAGCGTGTAAGGTTGTTTTGTCTTAATAGCCTGAGCGATAATTTTATCGATATATTCCGCGTCCTGGGGATAAACTATACTCGGAAAAGCCTGCACCGGTTTTTGCATAAAGTTAGCTGCGGGATAGCCGGAAATAGCTTCTATGCCACTGCTGATAAAAGTTAAGCTCGATCGCCCAGCAGCACTGCACCTGTAAACCGCACCGGGAATGCTAGAAACTAATGACCTAAATTCTTCTTCCCTTTCTCGCAAAGCTGCCTCAATCCGCTTGCGTTCGCTAATGTCGCGAGCAAACGCGCACTGATATTCTTTGCCGTTAAATTCCAAATGGTCGATCGTAATTTCTACCGGAAAAATGCGACCGTACTTAGTGAGGTGGTGAACTTCAATATTAACCGAACCGCAGCGTTTTAAGACTTTCCAGTGCAAACTCCAAGCAGTTTGGGGAAAATCGGGATTGATGTCGTGCACGGTCATCGAGAGCAATTCAGCGGTAGAATATCCCAATGAAGAGCAAGCAGCGTCGTTGACGTACAAAAATTTACCGTCGGGCCCGATCCAGAATATCGCATCTGCCGATCGATCGATCGCAAACTGAGTCAGTTGCAACTTTTCCTCAACTCGGTGGCGATCGGCAATTTCTTTTTCTAACTGTTCGTTAAGCGAATTGATATCTAAAGCGCGATCGACAATAGTATCTGAAGGGGAAAATTTGAGTAAGGGTTTTGCCAATTCTCCTTTTTCGATATCATGCTGGTGATGGTTTTTTTCTACCTGTTTTAACGGCAGTTGTTGAAGATTTTCTTTGTGATTTAAACCAGAATCTGCAAGTGCTTTCGGCATGAGGGCGAGAGCGACTGCGGCTAAAAGCAAAGAAATCAAAGCACTTGCAGCTTTGAGAGTTACCGACAGCCAATATATGGAATGCCAAAGCGTCCAAACTTCCGTCAATTTAGCAGCGCCCCAGGCAAAAAAAACAACGGCAAACAGCCGGAAAATCTTGCGGTGAGAACCTTGGCGGGAAAAATAAACTAAAGAGAGGGCGATCGAGCAATAAGCCAGTGCCGTCAGCGAATCAAAAACAGCGTACAGTCGCAACTCCGGTACTGCGTTGCAACCGAGTGCGGAAGATACAGCAAGTGGTGAAAAAAAAATTGTTAATTGTTCTTGCATGAAGTTCAAGAAAAAAGTTATCTGTACCAATGCAAATCCGATCAAATCTAATTATTTGATTTTGGCTAGTGAAATATTTACATAATTATATACTTTTTTCATTTTTTATGAAACAGCTATTTTGTGAAGGAATGTCAAAACTGTCTCGGTTAGGCTTTGGGAGCGAAGCTTTCCCGAAGTATGAGCCATGCCGAGCGTCACGGCTCGCAACGCTTACAACGCTTACGTTGCTCCCTGTGACGGAATAGATAGGTTCGCCTACTGATTGCTTCAGAAACATTTAAATTGTTAATGATCACTATTAAATTTTCTTTTAGATTACTTAAGCAGTGAGCCAGGGGTTTTTAACCCCTAGCTCACAGATGGACTAGCAGACTTTTAAGGCAGAGAAAATCTCAATTTTTGCGCTGGAAATCCACAATTAAGCACCGCCGAGCGCCCAATGCACCAAAGTCCGAACTCCAAAACCGGTAGCCCCAGGGCCATTGTAGCCATTTTCTTTGTCAGTCCAAACCGGACCGGCAATATCTAAATGCGCCCATGCAGTATCCTTTACAAACTGCTTCAAAAATAGCGTCGCCGTAATCGAACCGCCGGGACGTGGGCCTGTGTTTTTCATGTCGGCGTGCAATGCTTTCAAGCCCTCAAAATACTTCTCTTCCATCGGCATCCGCCAAAATTTTTCGCCGGCTAATTCTGAGGCTGCGACAATTTCGGCGGCGACGCTATCTTGAGGACTCCACAAACCCGCGATATCGTCGCCTAAAGCAATTACGCAGGCCCCGGTTAGAGTTGCTAAATCGACAATTGCGTCAACTCCTAATTTATCAGCAAATACCAAAGCATCAGCCAGGGTTAAACGGCCTTCAGCGTCGGTATTGTTGACTTCAATTGTTTTGCCGTTGGAAGCTGTAAGGATGTCTCCAGGGCGCATGGCGCGGCCGCTGATCATATTTTCAGTGACGGCGCTGATAAAGTGAACTTCCACATCGGGTTTGATGTGTCCGATCGCCTTTGCCGCTCCCAAAGTAGCCGCAGCGCCGCCCATATCTATTTTCATCATTTCAATGCCACTGCCCGCACCTTTGATGTTCAAACCGCCGGAATCAAAGGTCAATCCTTTGCCCACAATGGCTATTTTGCGGCGCGGTTTTCCTTCTGGTTTGTAAGTTAAGTGGATGAATTTTGGTGGTAAATCAGATGCTAGGGCTACGCCGAGAAAGGCTCCCATGCCTAGTTTTTCGCAGTCTTCCCGCTCCAGTATTTCTAATTCTAAACCGCATTCTGCAGCCAGACTTTGAGCGGTTTCGGCCATTGTAATCGGGGTGACAAAATTTGCCGGTGCTGCGACTAATTCCCGTGCTAAAATGACTCCGGCAGTGATTTGGCGGGCGCGGGCGATCGCACTTTCGGTACCGGCAAAACCGAGCAAATGAATTTGTTCGAGTTGCGGGCTTTTGTCTTCCTGTTCCGATTTGAAACGGTTGTCTTGATGCAAGGAAAGTTCTACACCTTCGGCGATCGCACTGGCTGTAACATCCGGCGCGTTTTTCCATACAGGAAAGCTAATTCCGAGGGTTTTGCATTTCTCTTTTTTGGCTAACTTGGCGCAAACACCCGCAGCTTGCCGCACGGTGTCTAATTTTAAATCCTCTGTTTTGCCCAAACCGATGATCGCAATTTTGCGAATGGGATTATTGCCGCCGACACGGGTGATGGCGCTCGTGCCCGCTTTGCCCTTAAAATCTACTTCCAGTAGCAGCTCTTTCAAAGTGCCTGCAAGCTTTTCATCTAATTGTGCCAGCTCGCCGCCCAGTTCCAGGGCGTCCTCAAATAGACCAATTGCCAGGGCGTCTCCCGTCCAAACAGAGCGGGGCGTATCGGTGACTAGAAATTCCATGTTTTGATTTACACTTTAGATTTTAGATTTTTGATTGTACTTTGTACTTGGTGGTTTGTGGTTTTTCCTTGGTGCGGGGAAATAGATTGATCGCACAAATTCTTCGCTCCACATCGAAATAAATTCTGCTACTATATCAGCCAAGTCCGCCTGCGATTGGATCTTCCACCAATCTCAATCATCTGTTTGGGGGTCGGCTGTCCCTTTTTGCCCCACTCTTAACATTTATTTCTCGTTGAACAGGCATCCTGCCTCTGATGGCATGGAACACCCATCCTGCCTGTGATAGCTCTTGACAAACGATCGGTTCTCTATATCTTATTCTCTTAAATTTTCCCATGCTAAAACGACGCCGGGCCCGATTTTCTGTTTTAATCAGCGTTTCAGTTTGCGTTATTGCGATCGGCTCTTTGGTTGCTGCGATGAAATGGATGGGTTTGGGCTCATTCCAGAAGGCCGAGCAGCCCCTGGAGGCAGCGAATTCCGAATCGCAAGTCAAGATGTTGGTGTCGCTGTCACCGAGCGAGCGATCGGCAAAATTAGTTGAACTCGCAGCTACTCAGTCTGCAAGTACGAACCCGCAGCAGCAAATCTCCCCTCAAAGCCGCGCTCGCTACCTGCTTGCCAGCGATTTAATCCAGCAAGGAAATGCCGCCAAAGCATTAAACTTATTGGACAAATTAGAGCAAGAATATCCGCTTTTAGCTGCTCACATTGCCCTAAAAAGAGCGGAAGCCTACCAATTAAGCGGCGACAAAGGCAAAGCCCAAAAAGCTTGGCAGGAACTGCTCAAAAACTATCCGAGCGACCCCGTAGCAGCGGAAGCTTTATATGTTTTAGGCAAGTCAAAACCGGAATATTGGCAACAGGCAATTACTGAATTTCCTGGTCATCCTCGCAGCGTAGAAATTGCCCTCCGCAAGTTAAAAGAAAATCCCAATCAGCCGCCGTTGATGCTGCTCGTAGCAAAACACGGTCATTATGTCAAAGACTACGGGACAATTTTGGAACAACTGGTGCAGCGAAACAGCGCCACTTTAAAACCGGAAGATTGGGAAGAAATTGCCTTTGGCTATTGGGAAAAACAAGATTACGGCAAAGGAGCTATTGCTTACGGGAAAGCTCCCCGTAACGCCAAAAATGTTTACCGAAAAGCTCGCGGTTTGTGGCTCGCCGGAAAAATCCCGGAATCGAGAATTGCCTATCAAGAATTAGTGCGCGAGTTTCCCGATGCCGAAGATACTGGTTTGGGTTTAATTCGGCTATCGCGGCTGAGCGAACCGAAAGAAGCGATCGTTTTGCTCGATCGAGTTATTAGCAAATTCCCCAATTATGCCCCCGAAGCTTTGTTAGATAAATCCCAACTTCTCGACAAAGCACGCAGCGGTCAATCCGCCTCAGATACCCGCAAGTTGCTCTTGACAAAATACAATAATTCTGATAAAGCAGGCGAATTGCGGTGGACGATCGCCCAGCAGTTTGCCAAAGGCGGAGATTTAAAATCAGCTTGGCAGTGGGCGAGAGAATTAACCACCCACAATCCCGACAGCGAACAAGCTCCAGAAGCAGCATTTTGGGTCGGGAAATGGGCACAGCAACTCGGTCGGGAACAAGACGCTAAGACTGCATTTGACTACACGATCTTACGCTATCCAGAATCCTATTTTGCGTGGCGATCGGCTGTACTTCTTGGCTGGCCCGTCGGCGACTTTACCACAGTCCGAGATTTGTCTCCCAATGTAGTGCGGCCGCCTCAGCGCCCCGAACCAACGGCTGGTTCTCCTGCGTTAAAAGAACTCTATCAATTAGGTCAAGATAGAGATGCCTGGACGCTGTGGCAAATAGAATTTATCGACCGCGTAGAACCAAGTATTGCCGAACAGTTTACAGACGGTTTAATGCGAGTTGCAGTCGGAGACAATTTAGACGGTTTGTGGATGGTTGGTAGTTTGCGGCAGCGCGATAAACCAGATGATAGAACCCAATACCTCGAACTCAGACAGCAACCGATTTATTGGCAAGCACTTTATCCTTTTCCTTACTTAGAAACCATTGTCAAATGGTCGCAAGAACGCAAAATAAATCCAGTATTAGTAACAGCATTAATCCGGCAAGAATCGCGGTTTATGCCCGCCATCAAATCATCAGTTGGCGCCACCGGTTTAATGCAAGTAATGCCGGAAACAGCAGCTTGGGTTGCTGCTCAAATCAGCCTCAAAAAGTATTCATTGGAGAATGTGGACGACAACGTTAAACTCGGTACGTGGTATTTGGATCACACTCACGACGAGTACAAGAATAACTCGATGTTAGCTGTGGCGAGTTACAATGCCGGGCCGAATGCAGTAGCAGATTGGTTGAAGAGGTTTAGTTTTAGTGACCCGGATGCTTTTGCGGAAAAGATTCCCTTTCCTGAAACGAAAGGATACGTAAAATCGGTGTTTGAGAATTACTGGAATTATCTGCGGATTTACAATCCAGAAGTTAATCAGTTAATGAGTGAGCATTATGCCGCTGCTCAGAAAAAAGCAAAGCCTTAGTAAATTTGGTTTAGGCTGTCAGGAACGGGTCAGAGAACCCGTTCCACCAACAAATTTATTTGTTGTATTGATTGATTGTGGGGTGGGCTTCTAGCCCGGAACAGGCTCTCCGGGCCGTTCCAAAAACAAATTTATTTGTTGTATTTATTGATTGTGGGGTGAGCTTCTAGCCAGGAAAAGGCTCTCCGACCCGTTCCACAAATTGAAATTATGGGATTGTAAAATAAATCAGCGGCATCCCAACGAATCGCGAGTAGAAATCCCTGTTTGAGAATTAATACCGCTGGCTTTTGTACACAATTCTTTAACTTGTGATCCGTCCATAATTGCGTCAGTAAAATCAGCGCCGGTGATATCAACTCCGTCAAAAGTAGAACGAAGCAAAATTGTTTCGGCTAAAATTGCATCACTTAAATCGGCATTAGTAAATTTAACTTGATCTATCATTGCATTAGTTAAATTGGCGCCGTGCAAATTTGCCTGAGTCATCACCGAAGCGCTCATAATTGCTCCCCGCAAATCGGCATTAGAAAAATTAGTCAAGTCCATATTAGCGTTAGAAAACTCAGCCGCGCGCAGCATTTGACCAGAAAAATCACGTCTTGTCAGTTCGGCATTGCTAAAGGACAACGGCGGAGCGTAATATTTAGATTGAGCCTGGGCTGGCTGCGGCAGGATGAAGATAGTTAGCGCCAAAAGGAATGCTGCTAGTTGCCGGAGTTTCATAAGTCTGATATTCTCGCAAGGTGGGTATTTCGTAGTGTATCCCGAACTTTGGTCGATCGACTAAACAGGTACAATCTTAATTAATAGTGATGGAGATGGAAAAAAAGATATGGTAAGTTTTTTCTTAACTTGGATAGTAGCAGCGGTTTCGCTGATCATTACCGCTAACATTGTACCAGGTATTGCGGTGGTGAGCTTTCCGGCGGCGATGCTTGCTGCTGTTGTTATTGGATTGGTGAACGCGGTTGTCAGACCGATTCTTACATTGCTGACGCTGCCTTTGACCGTTATTACTTTAGGTTTGTTTTTATTCGTTGTGAATGCAATTTCGCTTTCGCTGGCTTCGTGGTTGGCGGGTGCGTTCAATATCGGCTTTGTGGTTGGCGGTTTTTGGCCGGCTTTGGTGGGCTCCATTGTGTTGTCATTCGTTTCTGGGTTGATTGGTCGATTTGTGAATGCCAATACTTTGTCTCAGTAATACATTATCCCAGATACTCGATCGGGGAAACTGCAACCGCTACTGTTACGGCAGAACCTACCCTAACCCCTCCTTGTGAAAGGGGGGGATTTTTGGTGCGAAATATTTGTTTAGGGACTAAAAGCCTTTCACGGGCGGGCAGGATGTCCACCCCACAAGCAGATTCACTCTTTGTGGAACAGGCATCTTGCCTGTTCTTAAGAATGCTACAAGATATCAGTTCGATCGCACAAAGTGCCGCAGCTTCTGCTACACTAGGCGTCCCGACTTGTTTGACTACAATATTTGAAGGATTGGGGACTTCTACGGAACTTAAAATGTCAGCCGCAAAAGTTTTTAACGGCCAATTTCGCTCTTGACAAAGTTCTAACAAGCCGACTTCACCTGCTTTAGTGTCTATTGTAGCAATACCTGCGATCGCACTTTCGGCTAAATGATAAGCACGGCATACTTGTTTAATCGCAGTTTCGATTAATTCTCGCCCTGTTCCGCGTTCACAACCTATCCCTACCCACAACACTCTCGGATGCCACTGAACCTTTGGCAAAGCAGATTCCGGCGAAAATCTTCTCTGGGTGAAACTAATCCAAATTCTGGCTTTGATAGTTGATAGATTTTCCCCATCCCAATACAAAGAATGTTTTTCTGGCAGACTGTTTTGCCACAAAGTAGAACCCACTTCTTGAATTACTTCTACAGTTTCCCCTCTAGCCATAGCCGCCGCCACTCCTGTCCAGTCACCTTCGCCCCGCCTCCAACCGCTGGGAATGTCTAGCATATCTAAAGTAAATTCATCGCTCATTATTCAGTTATCTATTCTGTAGTTTCACTGCAACCGCAATCTTAAAAAAAAATTAACACTCTGTTTACTGAAAATCTTGGTATAATTGTAGCGCAAACTACAACAAATCCAACATTTAAGATGGTAGAACTAAATCAGTTACTGTTAGAGTTTGAAAGCAACCTCAAATGGGAAGGAGTGACAAAAGAATGGATAGAGCGCCGGGAAAGTTGGGTTAGCGATGTGGCAGCATCAGTTAACCTGACATATCTAGCAAAATTGCTAGTTGAATTGGAATCTAACTTGCAGTGGGAATCGGTAGATATTCAGTGGCAAGAGCGTCGGGACCGTTGGGTAGAAGAATGTATGGGAGCATCGATTGTTCAAGAAGTATCAAGTTTATTGTTGGAACTTGAAACCAATACCAATTGGAAATCGGTGACCGATGAATGGCAGCAGAATCGCGAGAAATGGGTACAGGAAATGCACAAGTTTAAGGAGTAGTTTCGACGAGTAAGAGCCTGTAAATATGCGTTTTCAGGCTCTAAAATTTCCTAATGACTAAGGACTAATTATTCATCTTTCTGCAAAACCCCATTCAGAAAAATATCAGCGAGTCCTTCAGCCATTTCCTGCATTTGCTGCCGAGAAGCCTTCGGCTGCATAATCGTATTTTGACTGAAGCCCGCGACGGCAAACATTCCCACAAATACCTAAGCGACAATCTTCGGATTCATCTTTGAATAAACTTGTTTTTTCATCGCCGTTTCCAAATAAAGCCTCAGCCACATAGCTCATTATAAAAAACCAACAGTCTAAATCAATAAAATTTGTACAATCATAGCACAAACTGCAAACAAGACAAAATTTAATATGGTAGAACTAAACAAATTACTGTTAGAGTTTCAAGCCCACCTAAACGGGGATGCAGTGACGGAAGAATGGAAAGAACGTCGCAACTGTTGGATGAGCGAGGTGTCAGCCACAATGGACGAAAAACACCTAGCCAAATTGCTAGTTGAATTAGAATCAAATTTTCAGCGAGAAGCGGTACAAAGTCTCTGGAAAATGATCCGTGAAAGTTGGGTAGAAGAAGGTCATATAGCATCGACGCTTGAAGAAGTATCAAGTCTATTGCTGGAACTTGAAAGCAATACAACTTGGGAAGTAATGACGGATGAATGGTCGGCCAATCGAGAGAATTGGGTACAGCAAATGTACGAATTTATAGAGTAATAATTCACTTAATCAAAATCAACTTTCATGGTGAATGATGTCCCTCCTGTGCGGTTGATTGTCTCGCTTCCCTCAATGACTTTAAAGCCCGATCGCTCGTACAAATTCAGGGCCCGATTTGAGCTTCTGACACTCAGGGATAGCGATCGATAAGATGCTTTCGCTTCGGACAACAAACGAGCCAGCAACTGCGTTCCTACACCCTGATTTGTATATTCGGGAAGAACCGCGATCGCCAATTCCGGGATAGTATCGTCAATCCAGCCAAATCCCTTGTCATCCCCCGCAAACAAACGCAGCCACGCGGCTCCTACTGGCTGGCTGCCGTTCAATTCGATCGCTGCGAAGCCCAAATCGTTTGCACGTCCCCAATTTTGGACATATTTTGCAATTAAAGGATGATTCACGACAGCTTGCACCGTTGATTCACCTTCTTCTGCCACGTGCGCCGCTTCATACAGCATTTGCCAGAGAAAAGGCTCGTCTTCCTGCGTTAGCGGCCGAATAGAATAGTGCAAAATTTTGCCCATAACAACTTTTCCCTGTTGCCCTAATTATTCATCTTTCTGCAAAACCCCATTCAGAAAAATATCTGCGAGTCCTTCCGCCATTTCCTGCATTTCCTGCGGTGAAGCATTCGGCTCCATAATCGTATTTTGACTGAAACCTGCGACTGCAAACATTCCCAAAAATACCTGAGCGACAATCTTCGGATTCATCTTCCGATAAACTCCTTTTTCCATCGCCGTTTCAAAAAAAGCCTCAGCCACAGCGCTCATTTTTCCGATGACTTCCAACTGAATTCTGTCGCGCAAATCCGGGTGAAATTGCGCCTCCAAAAAACACACCCGCATCATGTCGCTATTCTCACGGATATTCAGCATCCGCCGCCGCATCACTTGAGCCACTGCTTTGTAACTGCCCATCTCGCTCAATTCTGTCAGCAAATCCGTCAGCAACTCCACCCATCCTTCCGTCGCCACCTCAATCAAAATAGCTTTTTTATTATCAAAATGCCGAAATAGCGTACCCTCCGCCACCCCCGCCGCCGCTGCTAAATCGCGAGTTGTCGTGCCGTCGTATCCGCTGCGGGCAAACAACCGCTGAGCGGCTTGTAAAATTCGCTTCTTGGTTTCTGTTTCCGAAGGAGGAGACTGATTAAAAATTCGCATGGCTTTGCAATCGGTAATTGGCGACTTAGATCTACGGGAGCGGGACTGAAAAACTAAATTATGTTAAGTTTTAAGTTGTGCGTGACTTTAATCTTAAACTGGAAGTGGCGCAACAGATCGCTTATGCCCCCAAAAATCTTTATGCTTAAAAAGCCTCTGTTGTTATTCGGCATAAACTTCTTGCCGTTTGACAATCTAAAATCTAAAATCTAAAATCGAATGACCCTTTTTGAGATTGGCTGTATCAGCTTAACATCTGCGGCGCAACAGATCGCTTATGCCTCCAAAAATCTTTATCCTTAGAAAAGAATCTCTGGCCACCGAGCACAAACATTTTTTGTTTGACAATCCAAAATCCAAAATCTAAAATCTAAAATCTAAAATCGAATGACCCCGCAGTTCCAAAAACCCCGTGAAGCGAAGCTATCCCGTAGGGAATCGCCCGTGAGCCAAACTCGATTCATTGCCTCCCTGCTGGCCGCTGTACTGCTGTGGTGGGGCATTTCTCCCGAAATCGCCCTCGCCCGCCCCAACCCCGCTAGTGGCTCCCAAGCAGTCTCTGTTCAACCGTCGCTCGATCGAGTAATCAGCCAAGTCAGCGAATTTAAGCTCGACAACGGCATGAAATTCATCGTACTCGAAAGGCCCAGAGCGCCCGTAGCATCGTTTCTGATTCACGCCGATGTCGGCGGCGCAAACGAACCCGACGGCCAAACAGGTGTCGCTCACTATCTCGAACATTTAGCCTTTAAAGGCACGCCAAAAATCGGCACTACCGACTATCAAGCCGAAAAGCCGCTGCTAGAAAAACAAGACCAACTCTTCGAGCAAATGCAAGCAGCGAAAGCCAGCGGCAAAACTGAAGAAGTCGCCACATTAAAAGCAGAATTTGACAAAGTTGAAGCCGAAGCTTCGCAATTTGTCAAGCGCAATGAACTGGGTAAAATAGTGGAACAAGCAGGCGGAGTGGGACTAAATGCCGCTACTTCCACCGACGCCACAATGTATTTTTACAGCCTCCCAGCTAATAAGTTAGAAATGTGGATGTCGCTGGAATCCGAGCGATTTCTAGAACCGGTATTTCGGGAATTTTACAAAGAAAAACAGGTAATTTTAGAAGAGCGCAGGCTGCGAACCGAGAATTCTCCGATCGGACAAATGGTTGAAGTTTTTGCCAACAAAGCTTTCTCTGTTCATCCCTACCGCCGCCCCGTAATTGGCTACACTGAAGACATTAAAAACCTCAGCCGCAGCGACGTGCAGAAGTTTTTCGAGACTCACTACGTCCCCAGCAAGCTGACTGTTGCGGTGGTAGGAGACGTGAAAGCTTCGGAGGTGAAGCGACTCGCTCAAATTTATTTCGGCCGTTACAAGGCGAAACCAGCGCCTCCAGAATTGCAACTTGTCGAACCTCCCCAAACGCAAACTAAGGAAGTGACGCTGCAATTAAAAACTCAACCTTGGTATTTGGAAGGATACCACCGGCCGGCGATGAATCATCCCGACAATGCGATTTATGAAATGATTGGTTCTTTGCTCAGCGATGGCCGCACTTCTCGGCTTTACAAATCTTTGGTAGAACAGCAGCAATTGGCGCTGGCTGCTCAAGGTTTCAGCGGTTATCCGGGGGAAAAGTATCCGAATTTGATGTTATTTTACGCTCAAACTGCTCCGGGTCGCACGGTTGATGAGGTGGCGGCAGCTTTGAGCAAGGAAATCGATCGCCTGAAAACTGAGCCGGTTTCTGCTTTGGAATTGGATCGCGTGAAAACTCAGGCGAGAGCCGATTTGTTGCGATCGCTCAATTCTAATATGGGCATGGCATTTTCCCTGGTGGACTATCAAGTGAAAACCGGTTCGTGGCGAAATTTGTTCAAGGAATTGGAGGCGATCGCGGCTGTTACTCCGGCTGACATTCAGCGTGTCTCTCAGGCAACTTTCCGCCCGGAAAATCGCACGATTGGTAAGCTTTTGTCGCTGTAAAGAAGTCAGTTGTCAGTTGTCAGTTGACTGTTGTCAGTTGTCAGTTGACTGTTGTCAGTTGACTGTTGACTATTGTCTGTTGTCAGTTGACTGTTGACTGTTGTCAGTTGTCAGTGGTGAGCTTTCCAGCGAACAGCCAACAGCGAACAGTCAACAGTCAACAGTTAACATTTGTCAGTCAACAGTCAACAGTCAACATTTGTCAGAATGTATAACTTAGGAGAAAGAATGAAAAGGACTAAATTGAGACTGAAAAAAGTAAAGTTATTTCTGCTGTCGCTTTGCTTTTTTACTGTTTCACTGGGCACGTTTAATTTGTTACCTTCCTTTGCGGCGGCACCGAAACACTACGACGAATTAACATTCCCGGCGGTGCCAGAAATTAAACTGCCTAAATATACTCGCTTCGAGCTAAAAAATGGCATCCGCGTGTATCTTATGGAAGACCGGGAACTCCCGTTAGTCGGGGGAACGGCACTATTTCGCACGGGCGAGCGCTTTGAACCTGCCGAGAAAATTGGATTGGGAGGATTGACGGGAGAAGTGATGCGAACTGGCGGCACGAGCCGGCATACGGCTGATGAACTAAATCAGTTGCTAGAACAGCGAGCAGCTTCGGTAGAAACGGGGATTGATGTTAGTTCGGGTACCGCTAATTTTAGTGCTTTAGCTGAAGATGTGGAACCCGTGTTTGACTTATTTGCGGAAGTGATTCGGGAGCCAATATTTGCTCAGGAAAAGTTAGATTTAGCGAAGAATCAAACTCAAGGTGCGATCGCCCGCCGCAATGACGATCCTAACGATATTACCGGCCGCGAGTTTGAAAAGTTAATTTATGGCGATCGCAGTCCTTACGCGCGCACGGTAGAATACAAAACCCTCGCCAATATTTCCCGCGACGATTTGGTGAGTTTCTACCAGAAATATTTCCATCCCAAGAATATGATTTTGGGTATTTCTGGGGACTTTGATACAGCTAAAATGCGATCGCTCATTGAGCAAAAATTCGGCAATTGGCAACCGAGTCAGAGTGCAGAAGTGCCTGCGCTACCAACGGTATCACCAGCAAAGGGCGGCGGCATATTTTTGGTAAATCAGCCGCAATTAAGTCAAAGTTACGTGCAAATGGGACATTTGGGCGGAATGCTCAGCAGTCCAGATTACGGTACTTTGGACGTGATGAACGGGGTTCTCAACGGTTTCGGTGGTCGTTTGTTTAATAACGTGCGATCGCGCCAAGGCTTAGCTTATTCAGTATATGCGGCTTGGAGTCCGAGATATGACTATCCGGGGGTGTTTGTCGCTGGAGGCCAAACGCGATCGGACGCAACAGTACCGTTTATCCAGGCGATTCGGGCAGAGATCGATCGTATCCGCACCGAACCAATTACCCCCGAAGAATTAGCTTTTGCTAAAGATTCCACCCTAAATTCTTTCATCTTCAAATTTGAAAATCCCACTCAAACTTTGTCGCGATTAATGCGCTACGAATACTACGGTTATCCCGAAGATTTCATTTTTCGTTACCGCCGCAGCATTGAAGCAGCAACAATTGCCGACGTGCAGCGCGTAGCCAAGACTTACTTGAAACCGGAGAATTTGGTAACATTAGTAGTGGGAAATACGGCAGCCATTCAACCGCCGTTATCGAGTTTGGGAACTTCGGTCAAAGTGCAATCTGTTGATATCACAATTCCCTCGGCGACTTAATTGGTAATAAGGACTAAAGTCATTACTAAAAACCATTTTAAGGTTCGTAGTAATGACTTTACTGCTCTCTTGTTGTGTCACAGACATCCCGCCCTTTCATGCCAGCCGATCGGGATCGACACCCAACTCCCGCAACTTTGCCGCCAATACCTCCGCCCGCTGGCGTTCCTGTTCTGCCCGCTGGCGTTCCTGTTCTGCCCGCAGCCGTTCCTGTTGGGCCTGTTCCGAACTCCACAGCAGCAAATTTCCAGCCTCATCCCACCAGCGCAGCCAATTCATAGTTTGTCCCAGCCGTTCCCCTGGCCAAATCCCCAGCCACAAATCCAACTCTGGAATCCGCACCCGTCCCTCAGCATCAGCGGTCTGGGCTGCATAACCACCATTTTGCAGATACCGCACTTCCAGCTTGGGCTCGTAGGGGTCGTAGGTAACATAGGTGGGCACTTGCAAAATCTGCTCGTAGAAGTAGAGCTTGCCATAGGGAGGAGTCGATCGCGCCGACAGTTCGGCGTAATCTTCGTTAGACAAAAACTCCATCACCACCCATACCGGCGCACCCTCCAGATTGGGCGTGTAACTGCGGCGAATGCTGCCCTCTGCGACTCGATGCACTTGCGGCGCGTAAAACCAATCCGGTGCTTTGACTACAGTCTGCTTATTTACTGTCGCTACCAGTCCAAAATTGGAACCGATTAGGGCGATCGGCTGAATGCGTCCAGCGGCTCCGAGAGCATCGGTGAGAGCGGCCGCAAGGGGTGGTTGTTGAATATTTTCCACAGGATCGTCGGGTAAAACAAAGTCGGCTGGTAAGCCTTCCCAGGTGACAGTTGGTGCTTGGGAACTCGATGGGATTTGAAGTACCATTAGTTTATACCATTTTATATTTTATATTTTATATTTTATATTTTATATTTTATATTTTATATTTTATATTTTATATTGGAAAAGAAGGTGTTTGTAGTGAGGATTAAAGTCCTTCTAAAACTCGCTCCGACTTTAGTCCTCACTACAAACAATCCTCAACTAAAAATCAATACTCAAAGGCGCTCTCGGAAACGGAATCACATCCCGAATATTCCCCATTCCCGTCATAAACTGCACTAACCGTTCAAATCCCAAACCAAACCCAGCGTGAGGCACAGTACCGTAGCGGCGCAAATCCAAATACCACCACAATTCCTCCTTATTCATACCCTGGGCTTCCATGCGCCGCTCCAACACATCCAGCCTTTCTTCCCGCTGCGAACCGCCGATAATTTCCCCAATATTAGGAGCCAAAACATCCATTGCTCGCACCGTTTTCTCGTCATCATTTAAACGCATATAAAATGCTTTAATCTCGACGGGATAATCGCTGACAATTGTCGGCTTTTTAAACAAGTCCTCAGCCAAATAACGCTCGTGTTCCGACTGCAAATCCAAACCCCAACTTACCGGAAAATCAAACTTTTTGTCGGTTTTTTCCAAAAGTGCGATCGCCTCGGTATAAGTAATCCGCTCAAACTGATTATTAATGATATTTTCAGCAGTAGCCAAAACCGTCTTGTCAATGCGCTCGTTGAAAAACTCCATATCTTCCGGGCAACGATCCAAAACGTATTTAAAAATGTACTTTAAAAACGCCTCAGCCAGATCCATGTTTCCCTGCAAATCGCAGAAAGCCATCTCCGGTTCAATCATCCAAAACTCAGCTAAATGTCGCGAAGTATTAGAATTTTCCGCTCGAAAAGTCGGCCCGAAAGTGTAAACATTTCCGAAAGCCATCGCCATAACTTCCGCTTCCAACTGGCCGCTAACTGTTAAATAAGCGCGCTTTCCAAAAAAGTCTTTAGCATAATCAACCTCTTGCGAATCAGTGCGCGGCACATTCTTTAAATCAAAGTTGGTAACGGCGAACATTTCCCCCGCCCCTTCGCAGTCGCTAGCAGCAATAATCGGAGTGTGAACCCACAAAAAACCGCGTTCTTGAAAAAATTGGTGTACCGCCGCCGAACAAGCATTGCGGACTCGAAAGACAGCACCGTGCGTGTTTGTGCGCGGCCGCAAATGCGCGATTGTCCGCAAAAATTCAAAGGAATGCCGCTTTTTTTGCAACGGATAAGTTTGCGGGTCTGCATCGCCATAAACTTGTACTTGTGACGCTTTCAACTCAATTCGCTGTCCTTTCGCCGGAGACGCTACCAGCACTCCCGACACTTCTAAAGATGCACCTGTATTCAGTTGTTTGAGTACGTTTTCAAAGTCTGGTAAATCGGAATTTATGACTACTTGCAAGTTAGCCATCGCCGAACCGTCGTTGACTTCGACAAAGGCAAATTCTTTCAATTCGCGCTTAGTGCGAACCCAGCCTTGAACAGTTACAGTTTCGTCGGGCTCACCTGCGCGCAAAATTGCTGCTATTCGTTGATTTGTCATATCCACTCCTGTTTATTTAATATTTTGCACCATATTTCTCTCTTTTCTCTTCCTCTGCGCCCTCTGCGCCCTCTGCGGTAAATAAAAAAATCAAAAATCCTAACTCCCAACATCCTTCAACCTGCATAGGACTTCAAAATCCAACCGATCAAAATACCGAGTCCCCCAAACCGAACTGCTTGCCAAAAAGGTTGTTTTATGCTTCCCCAAGAAAACAGGCTGCTTTCTAAATTCAACTCGATAGTTTCCAATTCTTGCTCAATTTCCCGCAATTCTTTTTTGAGTTGCGGCAATGGATTTCGGCGCCCCGACTGGCGGATTTCTTCGCGCCGATGACCGAGTTCTACTTGGCGCTGTCGATCGACCTGAATTTGAGTGTACCGTTCTTTGACTGCCGCGAGCGATCGCTCCACTGCTGCGAGCGCTTGAACAAACTCGCTTTCTTGCTCTTCCGGATTTAACTCTGACGGCTGTTGAGGCATTTCGATCTGCAAACCTGACAATAATAAAAAAAACCGATTTCCAATTAAGTTGTTATTATATGCAGTATATTTTTTAAATTCAGAAACGGCAGCCAAATCGCTATAATTACCACCTATGCTTGAAACTACACAAACAACCCAAACTGTCAACCTCAACGAGCTGAGCACGGTAGAACTAGCCCAAGCTCTAGCCGCGCGCCTCGCCATCCACGAAAAAGATTGGCACCGCCTCAAAGCCAACCGTTCAGCGCGGGCCGGAGAGCAAGCTGCGGCCGCTTTGGTCTTTTTGCTCAAAAAACAGCCCGAAGAAGCTCTCCCGCGCTTAAACCAAGCAGCAGGATGGCTGGATCGATCGATATCTGCTCCTCCCTGTCCCACCCACGGCAAATAATTTTGAGTTTTGAGTCTTGAGTTTGGGCTTGATTAGTCGTTCAAAAATTAGACAATCGCGCCGCTCGATCGAGCAGCGCGATTGTGAGTTCAAAAGATTTATACTTTTTTAACTCAAAACTCACATTTTGCATTATGATCAGCTATCAATCGCCAGAACGTTCACATTCTCACTGCAAACTTCAGCCCGAGAACGAAAAATTTTCCACGTCTAGCTGAGGTGAAAACTGCTGCCCAATAGCAGTTCTAGCGCAAGCGAGGCAGTCGGTAGCGACTGGGAAGTTCTTTGCACAGCCGTAACTCTGTACCTTGAGAATTCCACTCTACCCGATCGAATATTTGGTAAAGAATAAACAACCCCCTACCACATTCCTGTTCCACATGAGGTAGTCCAGAGTTATCTGCAACGTCCTCTGCGAGGAGATTGTCGCAATCATCGGTATAAAGGTCACAACTGCAAGGGGTCTTAAAGCCCGAACCTTCATCCGATATCACCCACCAATATTGGTTTTGGACGATCGAAAAACGGACTCCCACAGTTTTACCGGGGTCTAATTTGTTTCCATGCTTAGCAGCATTTACCAAAGCTTCTTGAAGCCCTAACCGCAATTCCGCTTGCCAGTGATCCGGAAGCTCTGCTAGGAGCAGATCCAAAATAGGACACAGGTATAGGGTAGAAGCGAAGCTAATCGTAATCCAATTGCGTCCGACGGGACGAGGTGAAATAGCAATCACTCAGAAAACTCCCTAACTTTCAGGTGGATAAAGTTCACACCCTGCATAGTTGGCTCCCTAATATTCAAAATGCTAATTAATTGAGCGGCGCAGCTCTACTTCTATCTTAGAGTATCAAAGCAATTAAGAACAGCAAACAACGTCACAAAATATTCAGCGATTCTGAGAAACTTCTGCAGAGAACCATCAGTAATTTTACTTATAAGTTCTCCCAGCCACAAAATTTTTGATTTCAGCTTTTGTCAACTCGCAACGCTTAAGTTCGCTGCATCCCCCAAGCCGTCAACACCTCTTGAACAAACGATCCCCACCTGGAAAAGCTCGGAAATAACTATAAAAAAGTCGATCCCTTAACGCTCGCCAATGGCGTTCGACCCTCGCCGCCAACCTTTGCACCGAGCGCCCCAGAGCTATCTCTTACCGCCACACAGCACAATCATCATACCTAGGTATGTTGCAGCCACAACCCGATTTATTTTCCCAAATGCGATCGGGCAAAATATCTCCCCTTGCTGCGCCCCTCACAAAATCAATATTCGTTACAAAACTTATTAAGCCTGAGTGCGGCAGAGCGGCAGCTCCCAACTCGCCCACATTGACCAATCCTTTGCTGGCAAAACCCCGGCCCGTTGGTCAAACTATATAAATCTGAGCGTCGCGATACAATAGTTAAAGTAAATAATTATTTCTTTACATTATGCAAACAACCCCACCTATCACCGCAGCCCCCATAGCCGGCACTTACTGGCAGTGGCGGGGGCATTCAGTATACTACGTTCGATCCAGCGATCGGCATCCCGAACGCCCTCCCCTGCTGTTAATTCACGGTTTTGGAGCGTCCACAGACCACTGGCGCAAAAATATCAGCGGCCTGAGCAAAGACTTTGAAGTGTGGGCGATCGACCTGATCGGATTCGGGCGATCGGCAAAACCCGAATTGCAGTACAGCGGCGACCTCTGGCGCGACCAACTACACGACTTTATCACCACCATCATCGGCCGGCCCGCCGTACTAGCCGGCAACTCCCTCGGAGGCTACGCCGCCTTGTGCGTAGCAGCCCAGCGCCCCGAATCAGCAGCCGGACTGATATTAATCAACAGCGCCGGCCCCTTCAGCGAACCGCAGCCCGCACCTGAAGCCCCGCCCTTGCAAAAAGCCATATCTACGGTAGCTAAAACCTTATTTCAGCAAGATTGGGCAAGTTTTCTGCTGTTCCAGTACGTGCGCCAGCGATCGACAATTCGGAAAACCCTAGAAAAAGTATATCTCGACCAAAGCGCCGTCACAGACCAATTAGTAGAAGAAATTTACCTTCCCTCCTGCGATCCCGGTGCCCCCAAAGTATTCGCCTCCGTATTCCGAACACCCCAAGGGGAAAAAATCGACGTATTGCTAAGTCAATTAAACTGCCGGTTGCTAATGCTGTGGGGAGAAGGCGATCCGTGGATGAATTCCGCAGAAAGAAGCGCCAAATTTCGCAAACACTATCCGCAGTTGACAGAACACTTTATCAAAGCCGGTCACTGTCCCCACGACGAAGTACCAGAACAGATAAACGAACTGATTCGCGCATGGATAATTGAGCAATAGTCGATCGGCACATCGATAATTTTCCCCCGGCCATCTCCTCCCTCGGAGAGGGGGAAAATTATCCGATTTGCAGTAAAAATTTATGTATTGTGCCAACACAAACGCGGTTAATTTCTCTCACATATTCTGAGGAGACGGAAACAATGACCCGCAAAAAGACTCGCCGCAATTTTATATTGAGCAGTATAGCTGTTGCCAGCGGCATTGCAGGTGCTAAGGCGATCGAACAGCAGGATCGGGAAATCGCAGTCGCACCCAATAACCAGGGGGCCGCCACAGTAAAAATGCCAGAACGACTGTTAGGCAACACCGGCGTGAAAGTGCCTATTTTCGGTTTGGGAGGGGCAGGACAAACACCGCTGTCGCAGCCGGGAAGAGAAGCAGAAGCAGCGACGCAAATTGAACGCGCGATCGAATTAGGCATTCGCTATTTTGACACGGCGGCCGAGTACGGGCCCAGCGAAGAAAACTTAGGCAAAGTTTTGCCACCATATCGATCGCGCCTATTCCTAGCCACAAAAACCTCCGCCAGAGACAGAGACGGCGCGTGGAGAGACTTAGAGCGATCGCTCAAAAGATTAAAAACCGATCGGTTAGACTTGTGGCAACTCCACCACGTCTCATTCCAAGCCGAATTAGACCAAATTTTCAGCACCAAAGGAGCAATAAAGGCGATCGAAGAAGCCAAACAGCAAAAAATAATTCGTTTTTCCGGCATCAGCGGACACCACGAACCTGCTATCATTGTGGCCGGCTTGGATCGCTATCCTTTTGACACAACATTAATCTCCCTCAACGCGGCAGAAAAACACCATCCGCGCTCCTTTGTTACCAGCGCTTTACCAGTTGCCAAAGCCAAAAACATTGGCGTCATAGCCATGAAAATACCAGCTTACGGCAAATTATTTCAGAACGGTGTTTTAGATGGAATGCACCAAGCAATGGGCTACACGCTTTCACTTCCCGGCGTGCACTGCTGCGTCATCGCCGCCGACTCAGTAAAGCAATTAGAAGAAAATTTTAAAGTCGCCCAAGCATTCAAACCCCTGAACCAAACAGAAATGGCAGCACTTGAAAAACGCACCGCCGCCGCTTGGCAAGAAAATACATTTTTCCGACAGTGGACTTAAACTTCCCAATCCAAAATCCCCTTTTTCATCTGTGTTAATGGTGTTGTGTTTATTATGGCGCGGGACGCCCGTGAGTCATAGTTTTGTATGAAGACTCAAGTCCTCACTACAAAATTCTAACGGTTATTTTTACGGAACTTGATATCATCTGCGGTGAAAATATTTCAAATCACAAAACACGGCGACCTGGTTGGGTCGCCTTGTTATATATCATAAAAAATGCGATTTGTCAACAGCAAACCGCTACTTTTTTTTCCGTTTAGCCTTATCTAACCGCCTGCGATCGCGCCATTCAACCGCTGTCAAATAAGCGACCCCGCCAGTCACCGTCAGCAGCAGTACAAAAGCCACTAAAACGAGAATATTAGCAATCGAAAATTCCACAACGTCTCTTCCTCTGATTTTACATTTCCTATTTTCGATTTTAGATGAAAAATGTTAATAGTTAACAGTTGAATGTTGACGGCTAACTCTTAACTATTAACACTCCACTCAAACTGCTGGCAAATCTTCCAAAATTGTAAACCTCACATGATTAATTGCCAGAGTCCCCACGGAAACATCCTCCTTGTTTAAAGGAAGACCGCCGCTCGTGAGACTTTGAAACCGAATTCCCTTGCCAATTTCTACGTGATACCAAGCCAAACCCATAAAAAATCGCAAAGGATAAGGGCCTCTGTCTTGAATATCATCAGGATTAGATTCCATAGGCACCCAGCCAAAACCAGGAATGTAAAATTCCAGCCAAACGTGATTGAAATCTGGCTCCAGCGACACACCTTTTCTGTCAGCAAAAGCCGGACACTTGTAGCGCCCGATCGTGCGGCAAGCAATCCGGTTCAACCTAGCCAAAGCCAACAACAACCCCACGTACTCGCCGCAAGAACCGATGCCGCGGCGCAGCACAATATCGGGAGTGTCAATGTGAGGTCTAATTCCGTAAGAAAGTTGATCGTAAACAAAATTACGAATGCTCAGTAACTGCCTCAGAATATTAGTTTCTGAGCCAATGGCAGCCACAGCAGCCGATCGCACAATCTCTGTCTCCATCGCCAAATTGTCATTATCCACCAAATACTTAGCTGCAAACTCCGGCGACAGCTTCGGACTCTTTTCGACATCCCGAGGCGACAACTGATACTTAATCGATCGAACTTCTAACAATGCCTTCCAGCCAAAAATTCGGCGTTCCCCAGGGTGCAGCCGATCAAACTTAAACACCGCCACCCGTTCCCCTTCCTGAATTTCCTCAGTAAAAGGCATTCCGATGGGCGTAACACTCCTTACCTTTTGCCGATGAGTTTCCGAAGGCAAAGCAATCCGCCACTCCAAATTTTCGATTTCTACCTCATCGAGAGGAGACAGTTCCTCCACATAAGACATTTCCATCAAAAAACCGTTTGACAGAGCGTAGCGCTCGGCTTCATTGTAGTGAAAATACAAAGGCTGAATAAAAGTGCGATCGCGCTTCGTCACTTGAAAAGGATCTTCCGAATTCGGGTCATCCCGGATGTAAAGTTCATCCCCGGCATAAGCCACGTACAGAACCTCCTCCCCGGTTTCGGAATCCTTGTGAAAAGCCAAACCAGAAGGCGACTCAAAGGGAGTCAAAACGCTAAATTTAATCTCCCCAGTTCCCCGTTCCAAACAGTAAACAGTTTGCTCAGTTTTGTCGCAAACCCAAATTTCCTCATCCCGGACTGTGATATTTTCCACCCCAATACCGGGAGCGTAAAACCGAGTAATTTCCCGACCAGTTTTCAGGTCAAAAACCAGAATAGATCCCAATCTTTGGCAAGTGACATAAAGCGTAGATTTCCAAACAGCAATCCCGTCAGCAGGATAAGAAAGTGAAACAAAATGTTCCGGTTTGAGTTCAGCGATCCCGCCGTCCCGAATTGCGCTCCGACAGCAACAAATATCCTCATCCCGCGCAAACCAGAGACTATCTTCCGAAATAGCCAGCCCGGTTGCGCCTGCAAACTTAGCCGTTTGATAAGGATTCAAAACAGTAGTGTTGTCACTTTCTCGATCGATCTCCAATAGCAGCCCTTCGGCGCGATCGACAGCGAACAACCTATTTCCTAAAAAAGCAATGCCGTGCAGTGCCAAGACTCCGATGGGTCTGACCATCCGCAGCCCCGAAGGCTGTTTGTCCGAGAGAAAAGGTGAATCGAGATTCATGCTAAATTTCTTGCCGGTATTGTACAGAAAACCTGATATGTAACTTGTAGCCGATCGCTTGAGGTTCACCAGCAAAATTGCCGAGTTTCCTGATATCCAGGACTGACGCATCAACCTGGTGTTTTTACGAAAATAATTCGTTTTAGCCTCTTGTCTGAGTTAAAAAACCCGGAATATTAGCCTGGGTCAAAGTTGGGTTTAACAAGCTCAACCCAACCTGCTGCCGTCAATGCAAGTAAGTATAACTACTAAGCTACCACTGAAAAACGCGACAGAGAATTCTATGTTGATCAGAACGACCAAACTAATCGTATCTGCCTAAAGATATAAATTAAGTACAACAGATTACTAGATTCGCCAAAACCTTGGGTAGAATAAAACCGTGCGATAAAGTTCTTAGGTTCATCAGAAGGCAGGTTCGTCATGGCTTTGAAGTCTGCTCTAAATATCGGTGTCTTTTCCTTAATTCTGTCTTTAGAGGCAGTTGCCGCCGGTAGTTTCTTAATACCAGCAGAGGCTCTCAACAGCCCCGCAAACAGCCTCCAGCACCCCTCACGACCCCAGATACCCCTCAACTGGCAAACAGTTCAACCCCCTGAACCAAGCGGAACCAGACCGAACAGCGAGCAATTGAGATCCGCGTGGAATAGCTTTCAACCGCCACAGGACGGAGTACCCGGAAGGCGGGAAGGGGGAGGAACCCGCGGCTTAGAATGCCCCACGGCCACAACTGCTTTAACTGCCTTAATTCCCCAATCAACTATGGGGCAAACCATATCAGCAACACCGACATTTTTCTACTACCTTCCCATAGCCCTCGACAAAACAGTTCAGTTTGAGTTAGCAGACGAAAGCGACAAAACACTATACAAAAAAAGTTTTCGGATGGTAACTAGCCGTGCTGGTATCGTTAGCGTCCGCCTCGACTCTGACGGCAACTCGCCAGCCTTGGAAGTTGGCAAAAACTATCAATGGTACTTTACTATCAAATGCAACCCAAAAAACTCTACAGATGATGTTCTCGTTTCCGGGTGGATCAACCGCACCGCACTCGCCCCAACCGTGAAAACAGAGTTGGATCGATCGCCCGATCGTCGCGCCAAGCTCATCATCTTCGCCCAACAAGGTCTCTGGTACGAGTACCTGGCAACTCTAGCTCAATTGCGCCTGGAGTCTCCCAGCGATGCCAGTTTAGCGCTCAAGTGGTTAGAAGTGTTGAACTCAGTCGAACTCGGCAAAATCGCCCAAGAACCCTTAGTCGCAAGTGAGTTAACACCCATAACAAAAAAATAATTCGACATTAGCTTCACAAAAGAATGCAACCCTAGGCCCGTACCCCAAACCCTGATAGCCATAAGTCAGTCGATTTTAGATTTTAGATTTTAGATTTTAGATTTTAGATTTTAGATTTTAGATTTTAGATTTTAGATTTACTTGCTGCATTGAATCTGGGAGCACGAACAAGAGTCTAAAATTTTAGGATCTACACTGATGAGCGTTCGGGGTACGGTATCCGTTTTTGGGCGAGTCATTGCCAAATCTCAAATCTCAAATGGTATGACTTTTGCACGGCATACAAAAAACTCGGTTTCGAGCGGGGGTGTTTGGCAGCGCCAGAGATGATTTTTGCCTGTTCGGGGTTTTTGGGTCGATCGTCGTAAATAAATGAAAATTTTTGTGCTAATGAGCCGGAACGGCTCGCTTGCCTATTGAAAGCCGGACTGGGGAAATTTTTATTGTTAAATTGCGCTCAATACTAAATGATAAACTGGCAGAGTCAAGCAGCATACCAACTTATTTTAGACAAAATATTAATTATGCGCCCGAGTGCAAATATTGCAATATTTCGGTTGGCGATTTCACTTCTGACTGGACTCCCCATCGGTTGCTTTTATGCCAATAAAGCTATATCCCAAACCAACGATATTTCTCTGTTGCCCGTCGCCGCTGACAACTCAGCAGATACGGGCAATGAAGTATTAGCACTGCAAAAACTGGAAATCAATCAGGATGAAACAGCGACCAACTTAAATCAGCTTCCCGATTCCATCGAGACCAACCCTGAACCAGAAACACAATCTAACCCCGCCGATAACAGCCAAGATGCTTGTTCCACAATCGATGAAACTGCTTGTGGTGCGGGCATCTTGCCCGAACAAACAAATCTGGTTGACAACGATCCCCAATGTCAGAACCAGCTACATTGCAATCATGTTTTAGCCCAGAACCCACCCTCGCCACCTCCAAACCTGCCACCGCCGCCGACGGAGCCCGATCCAAATCGCGATCGATTTCTGCAACCCGCCCCCCAGCCTTCCCCAGAACCTCCCCCAGTACCGCCCACAGTAGCGCCGAGATCCCCGTCGCCAGTTCCCCCAACGCTGCCGAATACACCAATTGAGGTGCAGAAAATTCAAGTAGTTGGCAGCACAATTTTAAGCCAAGACGAAATTAATGCCTTAGTCAACCCGTTAGAAGGCCGTTCTACCACCCTAGAACAGCTCAAACAAATCGCCGACAAAATTACCGAAATTTATCTCAATCGTGGCTACATCACTTCGAGAGCCGTCTTGCCGCCCCAAACTATCACCGCAGGGGTAGTCCAAATTCAAGTGATTGAAGGCAAGCTAGCCCGAATTGAGGTAGAAGGAACTAAAAGATTGAATCCAAGTTACATCCGCAGCCGGATTCGACTCGGTGCCCGAATGCCTTTAAGCACAGCTTCCTTAGAAGACCAACTCCGGCTGCTGCGAGTCGATCCTTTATTTGACAATGTAGAAGCCAGCCTGCGGGCTGGGGATAATGAAGGCGAGAGCATTCTGATCGTCCGAGTCTCAGAAGCTAATCCATTTCAACCTACTTTCAGCATTGACAATTACTCGCCTCCCAGTGTCGGTTCCGAAAGATTGGGAGTTAGTTTGCGGCACCGCAATATAACAGGAAATGGCGACGAACTTGCAGCGGCTTATTACAGATCGATCGGCGATTCAGACGTGTTTGATTTCAGCTATCGCGTGCCGCTAAATGCGATGAACGGCACTTTGCAATTGAGGGCGGCACCGAACCGCAACAGTATTGTACAAGAACCTTTTGATAGTTTTGATATTTCGGGAAAATCGCATTTATTTGAAGTTAGTTACCGCCAGCCGCTGCGGAGAACCCCGATCGAAGAATTTGCCTTGTCTGCTGGTTTTACTTATCAGACAGGCAGAACTTTTGTCGCTGGCGAACCGGTTTCTTTTGGCATCCGCGAGGAGTCCAAGGGTGTCAGCACTACGAGCGCAATTAAGTTGGGACAGGACTACATTCGGCGCGACCCGCAGGGTGCTTGGGCCGTGCGATCGCAATTTACGATCGGCACTAGCTTGTTTGATGCTACTCAATACGAAGGTTCTGATCCCGACGGACAATTTTTTAGCTGGCTGGGTCAAGTGCAGCGAGTACAGCGATTGAATGACAAACATTTATTAATTTTGCAGGCTGACTTGCAGTTGTCAGCTAATAGTTTGTTGCCTTCACAGCAATTTGTAATTGGCGGCGGACAATCTTTGCGCGGCTACCGCCAAAATGTCCGTTCTGGCGATAACGGCTTCAGAGTTTCGATCGAAGATCGGATTACTTTGCAGCGCGATGCTTCGGGAAATCCCAAACTTCAATTAGCTCCCTTTTTGGATGCGGGTACGGTATGGAACGTTGCGAACAATCCTAATAAATTAACCAATCAAACATTTTTAGTAGGTGTGGGTTTGGGGGTAATCTGGGAACCGATACAGCGGGTGAACCTGCGCGTAGATTACGCTTTTCCTTTGGTGAGAATTAGCGATAAAGGCGACAATCTGCAAGATAACGGCATTTACTTCAATATAATTTATACACCCTAAAGGGACTTACTGATATCTGGCACTATTGTCAGCAACAGGCAAGATGCCTGTTCCACAAAATATAAATTTTCTTGTGGAACAGGCCGGAAAGCCTGTTCATAAAAGGCTAATTGAGAATGGTGCAGCATATGAGGACTTAGGCACTCGCGGTGTCCTGACTGGGGGTAATATTAATTCCCATGCTACCGGAGTTGATATTAGAGCCAGGTAGCTGTCCCTTGAGAAAAATCCGCTCGCTTTACAAACCACAGTCAGCCCGTCAAAAGATAATAACATCGACGAGCAAACGCCCCGCCGCCGATCGATTCAAGTTACATCCCTTAACGTCCTTGCCTCACCCTTGACGCAGCCAATGACAGACAACGATTATGAAAAATGATAGAGTTTCTCTTTAACATAAATAAATTTTTCTGACAACTAACGGCCAGCCCATCTTAATTTTAATGACCTCGATAAAAAAAAGAGCCAACGCTAAGCAGATTTGCCTATCCAAAAAGCAACTATAGCTTTTGGCTTTTACGGATTCGCTAGAGAAAGGTTTAGTTGACCCCCCTCTCCCAATTCTTAACTCTCCCAAAAAACAATTATGCTGCCAGATAAATACCGAAAAGTGCATCGCTGTCTCCCTCTGGTGATGGGAGTTGTATTCGCTACTACCTACAGCATCCCCATCAGTGGCCAACCCAGGATTCCCACGCCATCCCAATCACCGGCAACAGAAAACCCAGGCGCATCAGGAACGCAGCAACCCGTGCAAGCATTTGGCGGGCAAATCGCCATGTTTGTGGGGCATGAGGGGAGAGTCAGAAGTGCAGTATTTAGCCCCGATGGTCGCCAAATTCTCACCGCCAGCCAGGACGAAACCGCCCGCCTGTGGGATACTAAAGGTAATCTCCTCCAAGAGTTCCGGGGTCATGAAAAAGAGGTAACAAGTGCGGTCTTTAGCCCCGATGGTCGCCAAATTCTGACTGCCAGTGAGGATGGAATTGCCCGCCTGTGGGATACTTCTGGCAATCTCCTCAAAGAATTACGGAGGCGTGAAAATCATAGCCTCTCCAGTGCAGCATTTAGCCCTGATGGTCGTCATATTCTCACCATTGGTAACTTTTCAGATAAAATCCGGTTGTGGGATACTTCTGGCAATCTCCTAACAGAGTTACAGGGGCATAAGAAAAGGAGAAGTGGCGTACAAATTCCCCAAAGAGCCGTATTTAGCCCTGATGGTCGGCAAATCCTTACTGTTGGGTCAGATGGAACCGCCCAGTTGTGGGATATTAAAGGTAATATTCTCAAAGAATTTCAAGGGCATCAGGATGAGGTCCTTAGAGCCGTATTTAGTCCCGATGGCAGACAAATTCTCACAGCTAGTGTAGATAAAACCGCTCGCCTGTGGGATACCAAGGGTAATCTCCTGGCACAGTTTAAAGGACATGAAGGGGCAGTCTTTAATGCAATATTTAGCCCTGATAGTCAGCAAATTCTCACCGTCAGCAAGGATGGAACCGCCCGTGTTTGGGATCTTAAAAGTAATGCGATCGCTTTATTTGGGCAGCATGGAGATTCAGACTGGAGTTCTGTATGGACTGTCACAGGATTTAGCCCTGATGGTCGCCAAATTCTTACCAGTAGTCGAGATGGAACTGCTCAAATTTGGGATACCAAAGGTAATTTGCTAGCAAAGCTGCGGGGGCATAACGATATAGTTAAAGCAGCATTTAGTCCCGATGGTAAGCAAATTCTTACTATTAGTTGGGATAAAATCGCTCGCCTGTGGGACGTATCAGCTTTTCTGTCCGCTCGAACCGAACAAATAGGTGCTAGGGAAACCTTGCAGCAAGGCGTATCTAAAAATAACGCTCAACTGGCAATATTCCAGGGACATAAACAGCGTGTCAAGAGTGCGGTATTTAGTCCTGATGGTAGGCAAATTCTCACCGCTAGTGATGATAAAATTGCACGTTTGTGGGATACCAAAGGCAATCTTTTGGTCAAATTCCAGGGACATGAGCAAGGAGTCAGCAGTGCCATATTTAGCCCCGATGGTCGCCAAATTCTCACTGCTAGTTATGATGGAAACATCCGGTTGTGGGATACCAAAGGCAATCTCCTCCAAAAGTTCCGGGGACAAGGCATTCGAGTTACCAGTTCAATATTTAACCCTAGTGATAGTCGCCAAATTATCCCCAGTCAAATTGTTAGTGCAGTATTTAGCCCCGATGGTCGTCTAATTCTCCTCAACGATAGTTCTTATCCTGCCAACCTATGGGATACCGAAGGCAATCTTTTAGCACAGTTGCGGGGACCTGATGGGATACATGAATTGCGATTGATAGTTAATAGTGCAGTATTTAGTCCCAATGGCAAGCAAATACTCACCGCCAGCGTAGATAAAACAGCCCGGTTATGGGATACCAAAGGTAATCTTCTCAAAGAGTTTCGATTAGGGAATGAGGAGTCAGCCAACAGTGAAGTAATTAGCCCCTTTGAGGATGAGGGGTCAGTTAACACCGCAGTATTTAGCCCCGATGGTAGCCAAATCCTCACCGCCAGTAATGATGAAACAGCCCGCCTATGGGATATCAAAGGTAATCTCCTAGCCGAGTTCCGGGGGCAGAAAGAGCAGATCGAAAAAGCCATATTTAGCCCTGATGGTCGTCAAATCCTCACTACTGGTATAACAAACGCCCGCTTATGGGATATAAAAGGTAATCTCCTCGCTGAGTTCCGGGGACATGAGAAAGTCGTCAACAGTGCCGTATTTAGTCCCGATGGCAGTCAAATCCTCACCGCCAGTTTGGATGGAACTGCACGAGTATGGGATACCAAAGGCAATCTCACGGTCGAGTTCCGCGGACATGAAAGAGGTCTCACAAGTGCAGTATTTAGCCCCGATGGTGGGCAAATTCTAACCGCCAGTGAGGATGGCACCGCTCGGTTATGGGATTTATCAATCGCTCGCGCAGCCCAAGCCGAGCAAACAGCTTCTCTACAAAACTCTCAGGAAAGCGTATCTAAAAAGAACGCTCAACTAATAGAGTTACAGGAAGATAAATATGGGTTCAGCCGAGCAGTATTTAGCCCAGATGGTCGTCATATCCTCACTAGCAGTCATCAAATCATTACTATCGATCCCACTACCATTAATAAAATAGCGAGCATTGATCCCACTAGCAGTCATAGAATCGCCCGGTTATGGGATACCAAAGGCAATCTGTTAACTGTTTTTCCGGCTGATGTCGAAAGCGCCGTATTTAGCCCTGATGGTCGGCAAATCATCACCGCCAGCGGTAAAACTGCTCGCCTGTGGGATAACAAAGGCAATCTCCTAAGTGAGTTTCAGGGCCGTGAGCATAGAATCAAAAGTGCAGTATTTAGCCCGGACGGTCGTCAAATCCTCACCGCTAGTATGGATAAAACCGCCCGTCTGTGGGATACCAAAGGTAATCTCTTGGCTATATTCCAAGGACATCAAAGTTATGTCAACAGTGCAGTCTTTAGTCCCGATGGCAGCCAAATCCTCACCGCCAGTTTAGATAAAACCGCCCGTCTGTGGGATACCAAAGGTAATCTCTTGGCAGAGTTTCGGGGGCATGAGACGAGTGTCGAAAGTGCAATCTTTACCCCAGATGGTCGCCAAATTCTCACTCTAGGCAGTGATTTCCACGGAAATGCCCGCCTGTGGGATACAAAAGGCAATCTCAAAGCAGAGTTTCGGGGGCAGAAAAATGTAGATAAAGGTTCCAGTCACGATGAGAGTGCAGTATTTAGCCCCGATGGTAGTCAAATCCTGATCACCAGTAACGATAGACTTTCCCGCCTATGGGATATTTCTGGCAATCTCCTAGCAGTATTGCGAGATCATGACAGTTCTGTCAACAGCGCCGTATTTAGTCCCGATGGCCGGCAAATCCTCACCGCTAGTGAGGATCAAACCGCCCGTTTGTGGGATGCAAAAGGCAATCTTCTAGCGATATTTCGAGGACATGAGGATGGGGTCAACCATGCAAAATTTAGCCCTGATGGTCGCCAAATCCTCACTGTTAGTAGTGATAGAACAGCTCGCCTGTGGGATTTATCAGTTGGGATAAAAGTTTCTGCTGCTGAAGTAGCATTTATGAAAGGAACCCAACTTTCTAGCCAAAGCACAGTCGAATCTAAACAACTTGCACTGGCAAAGTTAGAAGAAGCCGTCGCACTATATCGTGCAGATAGAAACTACGCCCAAGCCACACGCACTCTCCTTTCAATCGGTAAAATTTACGCCCATTTCGGACAATTTCAATCTGCCCTAGACTCCTACAACCAAGCATTACTCTTATCAAAACAAGCCGGTGCCAAAGCCGAAGAAGCCGCTATTATCAACAGTTTTGGTCAACTCTACACCGATTTAGCTGACCCGACAAGCGCCCTGGATTACTATAACCAAGCATTACCCCTGTTTTATCAATTAAATGACCAAGCGGCAGTCGCCAATACCCTCAACAACATTGGTGATATTCACGCTGCTACAGGAAACTGGAAAAATGCCCTAGACTCCTACAACAAAGCCCTAGTCATCTCCCGACCCGCAGGTAATTTAGCAGCAGAAGCTACTGCCTTAACTGGCATTGGTAGCACCTACATCGCTTCAAAAAAATGGTCAACTGCCCTGAATGCCTACAACCAAGCCCTAAAAATCTCCCAACACTTAAACGACAAAGTAAAAGAAACCACAGTCCTCAACCAAATGGGGAAAATACAAGCTGCTTTAGGTCAGAATTCTACCGCTCTTAAAAACTATAACCAAGCTTTATCTGTATCCCAACAACTCGGTTACAAAACAGAAGAAGCGCACATCATCTACAATCAAGCCATCTTAAACCAACAACAAAATAACCTCACAGTTGCCCAAACCGAAATCGAAACCGCAATTAATATTATTGAAAACCTCCGCACTCAAATCGGTAGCCAAGAACTGCGCCAGTCTTACTTTGCCCGCAACCAAAATTATTATCAGTTTTACATCGATTTGTTTATGCAACTGCACCTGAAAAATCCAGATAAAGGTTACGACGCACAAGCCTTTCATGCTAGCGAACGTGCTCGTGCCCGCAGTCTACTTGAACTCCTTAGCGAAGCCAGCGCAAATATTCGCCAAGGTGTTGACTCGCAACTGCTAGCACAAGAACAAAATTTGCAACAACAACTCAGTGATTTTCAGCATCGCAAATACCAAATTATCATCGCTAAATCTACCCAAGAAGCTGTGGATGAAATTCAACAAAAAATCGACACAGTTCTCAAGCAACTCGCTCAAATAGAAGCTAAAATTCGCGCCAGCAGTCCTCGTTACGCTGCTCTAAAATATCCCGAACCTCTCAACTTGCCACAAATTCAACAACAGGTACTCGATGACAATACGCTACTTTTAGAATATTCTCTGGGTGAGGAGCGCAGTTATTTGTGGGCGGTGACGAAAACTTCTTTCACCAGTTACGAACTCCCTTCTCGCACCGAGATTGAAGCCACGGCTAAGAATTTCCGCGATACTTTAACCAAAGCCACCACGAGAACCTCTCCTCAAATGGTTGCTGAATCTGCTGAACTTCTGAGCCAAATGATCCTCGCTCCGGTTGCTTCTGAGTTGGGCAACAAACGCTTGCTAATTGTTGCGGATGGAGCCTTGCAATACATTCCTTTTGGCGCCCTTACTCTGGAAAAATCTGAAGCGCCGCTAATAGTTAAGCATGAAATTGTTAATCTGCCTTCTGCTTCAACTTTAGCTATTCTGCGGCGGGATATGGCGACTCGTCAACCGGCTCCAAAGGCGATCGCATTGTTTGCAGATCCAGTTTTTAGCACTGACGATGAACGGCTCAAAGGCACGAGTACATCGCCGGTAACGAAGAATCAAACTGTTGAAAATCTGCCAGTGGAAGCGCAACAATTACAGAGATCTGCCTCAGAGGCCGAAATTTATTGGACTCGCCTACCTTTCTCGCGAACTGAAGCTGAGCAAATCCTGGCTTTGGTACCCGATGATTTGGAAAAACAAGCGTTTGACTTTACGGCTAATCGTACCACGGCAACCAGTCCCGATTTATCTCAATATCGCATTGTTCATTTCGCTACGCACGGATTTGCTAATAGCAAACATCCAGAATTATCGGGATTGGTGCTTTCTTTGGTTGATGAGAAAGGTACGTTACAAAATGGTTACTTGCGACTGAATGATATTTTTAATCTCAATTTACCGGCCGAATTGGTGGTGCTGAGTGCGTGTCAGACGGGTTTGGGAAAAGACATTAAGGGAGAAGGGTTGGTGGGTTTGACAAGAGGGTTTATGTATGCGGGGGCGCCACGTGTGGTGGTTTCTCTGTGGAGTGTTGAGGATCAAGTAACTTCTGAGTTGATGACACGATTTTACAAAAAAATGCTCCAAGATAAGTTGGCGCCTGCTGCGGCATTGCGATCGGCGCAAATCGAAGTGCTACAGCTTCCAGAATTCCAATCTCCTTATTATTGGGCTGCTTTTGGGCTGCAAGGAGAATGGAATTGAGTGCGCTTCTGCGTGGGAGAGGGGGAGAAAGTGGGGGAGTGCGATATGAAGAAAATATTTCCTTCTTACTTCTTCCCTCTTGCTTCTTCCCTCTTCCTTCCACATCCGATATTAATCGCCGACTTCCCCGACAACCTCCGCAGCAGCCTGAGTTTCCAGCCAGAGTTTGAGCAGCAAGAGCTCCGCCCGATCGCCCAACACCGTCGCAAACACCCCATCAGCCCCCTCAGACGCGCCAGAAATCCACGTACCGCGCAGAGTCACTTCTACAAACTCAGCATCAGCAACACAAAGGTCGATCGCATCGTTGTCGTTTCGGCGGGCCTCAGATTCCAACAGAGACAGCGCTGGCAAATTCGCGGGCAGCAAAAATGCCGCAGTGCTCGATTCGACGCTGATGCTTTGACCAACTCGCATAGCCAGCACAACTCGCAGCGCCACTAACTGTTCGGGAGATTGAGCCAAACGCTCTAGGTTAAAGCCCGTTTCAGTGTAAGTCAACTTCAGCATATTGACAGCCCTAAATTTGGAATTGAAAGTTAAAAATTGGTAATTGAAAATTGGTAATCGGGAATTGGGAATTGGGAATTGGGAATTGGGAATTGGGCATCGGGCATTGGATAGGTCGGAATGAAAAGTTTGCTATTCCGGCCTAAAATCCTTTTCAATTACAGGACTTAATTAGCTATTAACTATTAGCTATTACCAATTACCAATTACCTGTTCTGCCCATGCCCCATACCCCATGCCCTATCCCCCATGCCCTATTCCCCTATTTGGTATTCGTGCCAAAAAAGTTCGGCAAAAGCAACAGTGGGGTGTATGGGGGCTTTCGGCTTAGTTCGCAGAGTCATTCCGGCTTCTATGGGAGTTCGATCGCCCTTACGAGAGTTGCACCGTTCGCAAGCAGTCACCACGTTGTCCCAAGTATGCGGGCCTCCCTTCGATCGAGGCATCACGTGATCCAGCGTCAAATGCCGATTGCTACCGCAGTATTGGCAAGAATGAACGTCGCGGCGCAGAACTTCCCGGCGATTGACCGGCGGCACTTTCCAAAGCCGTTCCCTGTTACCAAAAGTTAAGCGGATTTGTTCGGGTACGTGGATGCTGCTGCTGGGCGATCGCACCAGCCAGCCGTTGCCAATGCTAAAATCAAGAGGTTCAGCCTTGCCTGTTACCAAAAGTACGATCGCCCGTTTGATGTTGACACGGCTCATTGGTAGGTAATTCTGAGAAAACACCACCACAGATTGCCTCAATACATCAGTTACTACGGTCACGGCTTGCTCCTCCTCATCAATTTTGGATTTTAGATGTTAGATTTTGAATTTTGAATTTTGCTTGCTTCGTCAGCAGTGGCTACATCTGTTTTTTTCCCAGTTCCCCAAGCCGATCGAATTTTTCAAATATCCAATCAAATGCCCCCGCTTCTCTTACTTAGAAGCGGGGGCTAGAAAAACTGCTAAAGGCAAATTTTCATCCTGTGTTGGTACAGTCGTTTAGCTGTACCTCCCGCTTCGCGTCTCTCGATATGGCTGTGCCACTTGCAGACCGTCGTGGTCTACCTCGTTGTAATGAATTTCTGCTATTTGTCCTAATCCACTATAACCGGGTTTATTTAAGCCCCGGCCCGCCCACGAGGTCGCTGCGACTGTCGCAAAACCCGTGCTAAAGACGTGCCATAACGACTCGGAGCGACCCCAGGGGCGATCGCACTTCAGTTGATAGGTGGAGTAGGTGGGGAGAAATTTCACTGTCGGCAGAAGGTGGTTAAGAGGCTTTCAATCTAGCTGTAAACATACTACACTGATATTACACATATGTCCACCCGTCACGGAGAAAAAATTATGCATACCCTACCTAGAACCTCAACCACCGAAATGGAAGTCACCAGCATTCGACTGGAAAAAGAACTCAAGGAGAGACTTAAAGAGCTCGCAGGCAATCAAGGCTATCAAGCTTTGATTCGAGATTTGCTCTGGAATTACGTGCAGCAGAAGTCTGGAGAGTATCGCCAGATGTTTTCTCGATCGGATATTCGAGCTAGCATTAATGCCACAGCACAGCAGGAGGAACGCTGCGCGCTTACAGGAGAGTTGATCCGACCGGGCGGGCCGATGTTATTAGGCCTGACGATTCACGGCGAGATGGTGCCGCTGAGTATGGGGAGTATGGCTGGATAAACCAGTTTACCGAAAATTTGTGAGAGCGATCGGCCTGGGGTGAAGGCCCCAGGCGCTGAAGATCATACTATTTTAGATTTTAGATTTTAGATTTGGGAATGGCTTATAAGATAAGGGTTGGGAGCTTGCCTAGAGTTGCATTGTTTTTGGGAACTGGTATAACAATACTTCAAACAGTTTTTGATTACCAACCGTAGAATAAGGGTTTCAAGGCGAGTCGCAATCGAGCTACCAACTGACATCTTGCACCATTTTCAATAAGCTTTTTATGGGCGGGCAGGATGCCCACCCCACAAGAAATTGCACTTGTTGTGGAACAGGCATCTTGCCTGTTCTTGAGAATGATGCAAGATGTGAGCTACCAACGGAAAATCCAGGGTTTCAGACTAGGAACTAAAAACAGTCCGGGCTATTGGTATAAAATCCCGCAGTATTTAAACAATATTTATTTAACGAACCACGAAGACGCGAAGATCACGAAGAAAGATGGAGAAGAAGATAGCTAATGTGAGCGGTTCGGGATTCTGGTAACGCAGAGCCGAATGCTCCAAAACGCGCGTGTTAATGTTAAACTTTCCATCGGGCGTGCCGAACAGACGATCGTACATTTGATGAAAAAAATTAAAGTAATGCTGAAAAACCGCTACTTGACTGCTGCCAGTTCGATCGCCCTTCTCACCATTATTGCCGGATGTGCAGCGACTGAATCACCTCAACTTGCATCTCCCTCTCCTGTAGCTGAATCTTCTCCCCCCCCAGTTAAACCAAGTCAGACTCAGCCCTTAATAGTCTCTGTTAGCAATCCAGAAACCGCCACAAATACCAAAATCCAGCAATATCTCAACGGCTTAACAGCACAAGGTTATGCCAAAGAAGACCAAGGCATCTGGATGCAATCGGGCAATACTTTGTTAGCCAATCATCAAGGTACAGTTCCTCTGTCAGCCGCTTCTATTACCAAAGTAGCAACATCTCTGGTAGCGCTGCAACAATTCGGGCCAGAACATCAATTTATCACCTTAATTGGTACAACGGGAAAAATAGAAAACGGCGTATTAAAAGGCGATTTAATCGTTCAGGGAAGCGCCGATCCGTTGTTTGTTTGGGAAGAGGCGATCGCCCTCGGTAACGCCTTAAATCAAAAAGGGATCAAGCGAGTCACTGGCAGTTTGATAATTGTCGATAAGTTTTACATGAACTTTGAACTTGATCCCATCAAATCGGGAGAATTGCTCAAACAAGGATTGAATAGTCAAATCTGGTCCAGCGAAGCCGCCGCCCAGTATGAAACCCTGCCTCCCAATACGCCAAAACCCCAAATAGCAATTGATGGTACTGTACAAGTTTTGCCAGCATCTCCCAATGACGTGCAGCCTTTAGTCAAACATTATTCTTTGCCCCTTGCTGAACTGCTCAAAAAAATGAATCAGTACAGCAACAATCTCATGGCAGATATGCTAGCGGATACTGTCGGCGGCGCTAAAACAGTCGCACAAAAAGCAGCAGCAGCAACCGGAGTTCCGCCCGCAGAAATTCAACTCGTCAACGGTTCGGGATTGAGCGAAGAAAATCGCATTTCTCCCCGGGCTGCTTGCGCGTTGTTTATAGCTTTAGAACGCTATCTTCAACCTTACAGCATGACAGTTGCGGATGTCTTAACTGTAGTTGGGAAAGATAAAGGAATACTATCAGAACGGCCGCTTCCCCAATTAGCAGTAATCAAATCTGGCACGTTGGATAATGTTAGCGCTTTGGGCGGAGCCCTGCCCACTCAAAAACAAGAAACAGTGTGGTTTGTGATTATGAATCGCGGGGCAAATGTCGAGACATTTCGCACTCAGCAAGAGGTTTTACTGAAAAGCTTTTTGAATGAGTGGGGAAGTGTTCAAGTTTCGCCGCCCGAATTAACGCCAAATCCTGCTAGAAGTAGTAAGGTATCTCGCAGCGAAATTGTTCAATAAACTGTTGTGCATTTAATTTGTATATTTCGGGCGGGCTAGAAGCCCACCCCACAACAGAGTGTTTAGGGTGCGTCAGCACAGAAATTTTAAATTTTCAGCTAAAATAATGCAAGCTGATGCACCCTAGGAGTACAAACCAATTTAATTAGGGGTTTTCGCCCTAGCGACTACTATGCCGATCGCACTTTCGACTCTCCTAATATATCTGTGCAAGTCGTAAGCAACTGTCACCTCCCCAGCCGGCGAAGCGTGAATTAAACCGAGGTTCCCGTCAGCATTCCGATAAACTAAACCCGTGTGGGTGACATCCAATCCTTTAACATCCGTGGCTACCGCTACAATATCCCCTGGTTTTAACTGAGAATAAACACTTTTTATCTGATTTGTCGGGATGTAATTAACAGTAGTTTTGGCTAAGTCTGCTTCTTGGCTGACTATGCACTGATAAGTTGCTTCGTCTTTGACCATTTGCGGGTAACTGCTGCGGTGCTGACTCATGAAATTTAGTGTTTTATTCATGGGAATTCCACCTAATTCAGCGGTGATATTTTCCACAGTTTGCCGTTTTTGATTGTCGTTAATCCATTCGGAAAAATAGTGCAATCTGCTACAATAACCGTTGATTTTACCGTTTAAATACCGCTGTTCTTCTATGCGATTTACAAAATTTTGGTAGTCGTAATCTTGTACTGCTACGCCCCTGGCGATAGCCAAAACAGTTTCGACAAATAAAACACAATCAAATTTATTCAAAGTTACAATCAACTTTTCTTCGCCGGATTTGTCCAGCAAACCCTCGGCGTAGGGCAATCCTTGGAAATTATCGGCGATCGCCTGGACGATTTCTCCGATCGTGCGATCGTGCAAATTTTGTTGTTTTGCATACTGTACAACCTTTTCAAAACGTGCTATGTCTTCGGGTTGTGCAGCGGTTTCTGTCTCCGTATCATTTGAGTCCGATCGTCTCGCCAGCATCTTCAGCAATTCGGAATAGGAAATTTCCGCTAAATTGTTGAAGTCCCACAACATACTCGGAAAACTGGAAACAGTTTGCTTGTTTGTTACTTCCAGATTTTCGCTTTCTCCCGTCAAGGAAAACGCTACATCCGCGCCCTGTCCGGCTGTTTGTCGCTCAACAACATATCCCGTAGCAGATTGAGACTGAAATGCCCAAACATCAGGTATCAAAGAATTATTCACGCCGACGATCGCAAATCCCAAAACAGCCAGACTCCAAAAATTTCTCATGTTTTTCAAAGGATTTTGCTTCAACTCAGTGCTATCCTGAAAATTTTACAATTACTAGAAGTCTCAATCAGCCTAGTAGACAGATAAAATTGGCAACAGCGGACTAGATCGATACACTTGTCATTTAGATGCCGCCCTATTATAAACTGATCGTGCGAGTTTGATACCACAACACTGTAATGCAAGTAGAACGCCGACGCCGCCCCATCGGGCCCCAACGCCCAATCGAGTCCCGACGCCAAAGCAGCGAGCGTCCAGTCCAGTCCCGACGCCAAAGCAGCGAGCGCCGAGTCCCATCTCGTCGCCCAATCCAGACCCGACGCCCCATAGACCTCTTGCAAAAGTCGCTCTCAATTCTTGAAATTATCTGGGTTAATCTGCGTTCATCTGCCTGGTATCTGCGGTTGACCGAGCGAGCAAAGATTCATGCAACAGGTCTAATCCAATCCCGACGCCAAAGCAGCCAGCGCCCAGTCGGACGCCGACGCCAAAGCAGCGAAGGCCCAGTGCCATCTCGTCGCCGAGTGAGGACGAAATTTTCTCGGCTAAAATACCGTAACATTTTGTGTTTAATCGCCGGGGCGATCGCGTTCTTTTGGGTCGTCACAATACCGTTCAGAATTCGCCGTCCCCCAGAACCGCCAGTCATCTTGGCTCAACCGGCCGTCTCGCCTCAAGAAGCACTCTCACCTCCGACAATTGAACCATCGGAAAATTTAGCTGCTCGTCAAAGCGAGCCTACCTTTAGCTACAACATCAAAACACCTCCCAATCCCGTTTACTCTCAAGAATTGCAAGGGATTGTTGATGAAGCTGTCAAGATTGCAACCAGCAAAGGATTGCCTGCTGAACGGCTATCAATTACCTTATTTGATGTCAGCAATTCCAAAACTCACACCTTTGCCGGATATCAAAATCAAACTCTCCGATTTCCCGCTAGCGTTGCCAAATTATTTTGGATGGCAGCCTTTTACTCAGCCATGGAAAAAGGCATCATTACGCAAAGAGAATCTGCCTTTAAAAACGACCTCGATCAAATGATTCGCGTCTCCAACAACGATGCTGCTAGCAGGCTTTTAGACAAAATCACAGATACAAAATCCGGCGGACGGCTTGCAGGAGAAGACTTGCAAACATGGCTGAAAAAGCGCACTCAAATTAACACATTTTTCCAGTCTGCAGGCTACAATGATATTCGTATAAGCACCAAAAATTATCCCATATACTATTTGAGGCAAGAAGGCCCAATCGGTCGCGACTTGCAATTGCGGGGCGATGCTTCCCAGCCAATTCGCAATCAAGTAACTACCGACCAAGCCGCCAGATTAATATATGAAATCTATACTAGGCAAGCGGTTTCCAGCGTCGCCAGTCGCAAAATGGCTTACTTGCTGACTAGAGACTTAGACCCCAAGGCATGGAAAAATGACCCTAGCAATTCGATACAAGGATTTCTCGGCGAATCTTTACCAACTAATATTTATTTTGGTTCCAAAGTAGGCTATACTTCCAAATCCCGCAGCGAAGCGGCATTTGTCAGAACTTTAGACGATCGCGCGATTTATATCTTAGTTGTTTTTGCAGACGATCCGGCTTATTCCAAGGACGAAACAGCATTTCCGGCAATTTCCCGATACGTTTTCGATCAACTAAACGCTCGTGGCCCCATCACTTTGCAGTGATATGGAGTAGGGCCGGTTCACTCTATTTTGTATGAGGACTTACGCAAAAAACTGGTTTCTGCCACAAATCCCCACTGCCGACCAAAGAAACCGGTTTCTTATACCCTGTGTGCAAGCCCTAATTAGGTTTGTAGCTATGAAGTCGGTCTTCTCTCGTCGCCCTTGGGCAGACTACAAACAATCAGTTAAATAATTGATTGACCTTCATCATCCAAGATACAAGTCCCCAGATTCATCCGTGGAGAAATAAAAAACCTGTATCCGATAAGCAAGCCCCCGAATTTATCCGTGGGGTCAATGCTTCAATTCTTTAATCTAAAATCTAAAATAGATTGACCGGAAACAATTTAACTGGGGCGAAAGGATTCGAACCTCTGAATGGCTGGACCAAAACCAGCTGCCTTACCACTTGGCGACGCCCCAACGTCTTAACCTTCACTATCTTAACATTCAAACACTGGAATCTGTCAAGCATTTTGACAATAAAATTTAAAAAATGTTTTTGGAACCGATCGCCCGCAGGTTTATTCTTTGATCGCAGGGGGGCGAGCTACCGGGATTTCAATCCTGAAATCTGCTCCCTGTCCCGGTTTCGAGATACAGTTCAAGCTTCCTCCGTGTTTTTCCACCACAATCTGGTAGCTGATAGACAAGCCGAGCCCCGTACCCTTGCCCACAGGTTTAGTGGTAAAGAAAGGGTCAAACAAGTGGCATTTAGCTTTTTCGGCCAATCCCGGCCCGCTGTCTTGAATCCGAATCACCACAACTTGAGGGCTCGACTTTCCTGACTCACCAGCCTCCGAGTTTGGGGCCACCACCGCCGTCGAGATTTTGATCGTCTTGGGTGGGGGCTGAGTTTCCAAAGAGTCGATCGCATTCGCCAAAATATTCATAAATACTTGGTTGAGCTGTCCGGGATAGCACTCTACCTTCGGCAAGTTGCCGTAGTCTTTAATTACCTCAATTTCCGGTATTAACCCGTTTGACTTTAAGCGGCTCTGCAAAATAAGCAGCGTGCTGTCAATCCCTTCGTGAACGTCCACCCGCTTCATCTCCGCTTCGTCGTGCCGCGCGAAGTTCCGCAGAGACAGGACAATTTGGCGGATGCGTTCAGTTCCCATCTCTATTGAAGACAAAATTTTCAGCAAATCCGGCACTATGAAATCAACATCGATTTCTTCGTTTTTGTCGAGTATTTCGGGGCAAGGCTCCGGGTAATGCTTTTGATACAAGTGCAGCAAATCCAGCAGATTTTTCATGTACTGCTTGCAATAAGTCAAGTTGCCGTAAATAAAATTTACCGGATTGTTAATTTCGTGGGCGACGCCGGCGACCATTAGACCGAGAGAGGACATTTTTTCGTTTTGGATGAGCTGAGCTTCTTTCTGCTGCAACTGCTGCAAAGTTTCCGTCAGTTGGCGGGCTTGAGTTTGAGCGGCTAAGGCTGCCGCCCGGGTTTGGGCGTATAGTTCGGCTTGGTCGATCGCGATCGCCAGTTGATCAACCACCGCTTGCAGCAACTCCACTTCGCTCGTCGCCCAGGAACGGTGGGTGCTGTAATGGTTACAAACTACAGCACCCATTTGACCGGAGCGAGTCTTGAGTGGCAGCAGGAGGTTAGAAACAATCCCGATACTGCTCAAAAAAGCTCGCGTGGGTGGTTCGATGCAGAGTGCTGTTGCCGCGTCGCCGATCCGGAGCGTTTGGCGGTGGGTAATTTTCTCGGCCAGCAGCGTTACTTGTTCGATCGGGTATTCTGTAAGCCGGTCTTTCAGTTCGGGATTTGCCGCCTCGTGGGTGATTGCAAAGCTTGGCTGCCCGTCTCGCGAGATGGAATACCACAAAAAGTAGCACTGGTCAACCTGCAACAAGCTGCGAATTTCGTTGACAGCCGTATCTAAAATTTTGTCGAGGTCGAGGGAATTCCGCATCTGGCTGGCGAGGCCGAAGAGCAGGCCTTCCCGGCGGCTCAACAATTCTTCTCGGGCCGTGATGCGATCAATCGCCACGGCGATGGCATTAGCCATACAGCCCAGAACTTCTAGCGCTCCCTCGCTTACCAAAGCGCTACTGCACAGAGCCATCACTCCCACCAGCCGCTCCTCCACTATCAGCGGATAGGCAATGGCGCACAGAGACGGGTTCGACAGTAGGCATACAGGAGCCGTTTGGAGTTTTCCCGGTTCTGATCGCACCCAATCTTCTATTTCCCGTTCCCACCCTTCGGTGCTGAGTCCTGAATCGGCCTGCAATTCTAACTGCTCTGTCTGTGGGTTGAACGTCCAGATAGTCGCCTCTTTGGCGTCGAGGTAATCTACCATTGCCTCGGTGCAGCGGTTGAGGATGGGCGATATTTTCCCACCTTGTCCGAGGGCGGCACCGACTTTAGCTTGCAGAGCTCCCAAGCGAGCTCGCTCTTGTAGTGACGTGGCCGTTAATTGGCGCTCAGATGTGTCCCCGGAGCCGACAACGATTTCTCGGATTTGTTTGGTATCGTCTGCACGCGCGATGCTCGCTGAAGTTTCCCACGAATATTGAGATTTGCCTGTTTCCTCGATCGTCGGGAGCTTTTTTGTGCCGTATATTCTCCTGCTGCTCTGTGGCGTCTGTACGGCACACAAGCTGGATGGGTTCGAGCCAGAAACTAACTCCGAGATTTGCGCGCTGTCCGAGCTGATATCTTCTGCCTCTGCCAACTGTTTCTGGGCTTTGACTAATTGCCAGCGCAGCTCCACCAAACTCGCAACTTGCCGACTCAAAGCTTGGATAGCTTCTATGGTTTCTTTTGTCAAGTCTCTCGGTACTGAGTCCATGACCGATAGCACTCCCAGCATCTGCCCATCTGAGGTCATGACTGGGATGCCGGCGTAAAATTTCACGAAGGGGTAGAAAACCGTCAGGGGATGCTCGCCAAATCTCACGTCTGTGGAAGCGTCTAGGACAATGGCGGCGGGCGGTTCTTTAAAGGATTTTATAGAGAGTTCGATCGCAGATTCGGGAGCAACGGGCGGTTTTTGCAGGGGGATTGCCAGGTCAAATTCCGAGTTTGAGTTTGAGCCGACTGCTAACTCTTCGGGAATTTTATCCAGGGCGCGAGCGCAAAAATTCAGGTAACAGTGGGCCAAAGTTCGATCGATACCTAATTGCGATTTCAACCAGTGACGGTTACCGTCAATCAAGCTCAAGAAAGCAATAGGAGTTCGGCTGATCTGAGCTGCCAAACCGACCAAATTGTCCAAGCAAGCGTCTGGAGCAGAGCCCATAAGATGATACAAGTCAATGTTATGGAGCTTGAACACTTTTTTACCAAGAGGCAAGGGTGCTTTCATCATGTGTAACTGCCCGTCTAGTTGCTGGCAACCGCCCTTCCCAATACTTCCCTTGAAAAACAAGCTATGAATTCTGTGCTGGGAGACTCTGGGCGCAAGTTCGGCGCAGGTTGCTTGCGCCGAATTCAGACTAACCTCTTGAGTGATCTGGAAACTTTTGAGTTATCGGAGTTAGAGCACCCCAGATCTAAGACTATATAAATTCTACTTCCAGTTGACTATGCTTTTGAATACCTCCGGCTCTCTAAATCTAAGAGCCTCTGTTGGGAGGAAGCAGCTTTCCAAAATATATGACTATTGCTTACCTAGAATTTTTTTATCAGTTTAATTGTATTTTAACAGACTTGGCTAATCGTGGGTAGCTGGCTTGCTGGTAGATTTAAATCAGGCGTTTGTGCCACAATACCTGGGTTCTTTACCGAGCTGTGCCTTAGCCTGGAGTTTAACTACAGTTAGGAGATGAATTACAAAAGATTGGTAAGATGTTAAACTTTGTAACAATCGTTACTCAAACTCGACCTTCTAGGGTTTCTGGGCCCGGATGCACATTTTGCAAATGTTGTAATTGCCGATCGACCACTCTCCCAATCTCTTTTTTCGAGTTTGAGGTAAAAAAACAGGGGTAAGTTTCAACTAACGCTCCAACGGGGTTGACAATTATTGTGTAGAGGCAACTCTCAAAAAATAACTCCATGAAGTATGTTTTGTATTTTCAAGAAGTATAAATAAACAGGGAGAAGAATATGTCTGCAAGTAGCAGTCAAGTACCAACTATTTTGGCAGTTGATGATAGCGTCGTGATGCAAGGACTTGTTAAACAGGCCTTAAGCAAAGAGTTTCGAGTTCTCGTAACCGACAATGCAGTGGATGCTTTGTCAACGATTTATCACGAACAAATTTCTGTTTTGTTGCTGGATGTTTCGATGCCTGGTATTGACGGATTGGAACTCTGCCGCACGGTACGCAGCTTGCCTCAGTTTCAGAATTTGCCGATCGTAATGCTGACAGCGCGAGATGGAGCCTTTGATAAGGTACAGGGGCGTTTGGCGGGAGCAACAGAGTATTTAACTAAGCCGTTTGATGCTGATAAGTTGCGCGAGGTAATTGGTAAGTTTATCAAAATCAAATAATCGGAATAAAAAAATCAGTTTTGAGTAATTAATGAAGGAATTCGAGTAATTAATGAACTAAAAAGTTGCGCTCGCGCTCTCTTATCCCCGATTTTTTTAACAAGTCGCGGATCGGGGTATTCTGCACTATTTGCAGGGTAAGTCCTAAATTTTTAATTTAGCCAGGAGTAAGGGAGCGATCGCACTGACAGGTAGAACATATTGGGCGGCACCGAGGGCGATCGCCTCCTTGGGCATTCCGAAGACAATGCAGCTAGCTTCGTCTTGGGCGATTGTCAAACCGCCCTGTTTAGCGATAGCCAACATTCCGTCAGCACCATCTCTACCCATTCCTGTCAGCAAAACCCCCGCTGCCCCCCGATTATAAAAATTAGCTACCGATTTAAATGTCACCGTTACAGAAGGGCAGTGTCCCGCGACATGAGCAGCTTCTGAATAAACAAATCGCCCTTGAGAGTCCAATTCTAAATGACGTTTTTCTGGCGGAAAATAAACAGTCCCAGCTTGTGGCAATTCCCCAAAAGAAGCTATCTTAACAGGCAGTTTCGATTCATTACCTAGCCAATCAACTAATCCTTGCAAAAAACCTTCACTGATGTGCTGGACACAAATTATAGGCACGGGAAAACTAGCCGGAAGTTTAGAAATAATCGCGTACAGCGCTTGCGGCCCCCCTGTAGAAGCCCCTATAGCCAATACTTTAATAGTTGAAGATTTAACATTTTCGTTGGAAAACTTGTAATTAGCAGCTGGTGCTTGGTTAATTTTTAAAATTTGATTATTATCTTCTGGGGGCATCGTTTTTTGATGCCGTGTAAATACTTTAACTCCTGAGAGGATTTTCACTTTAGCTATTAATTGATTGGCTAGACGATCGTAATCTGATACCAAGCCGCCAATCGGTTTTGGAAAAACATCCAATGCACCAGCCTTTAAGACTTGAAATACATTCTGAGTATCATTCGCTTGCACTGAAGCACTAATTACTAAAATTGGTAGCGGATATTTCTTCATTACTTCTTTCGTAAATTCTAATCCGTTCATTGGTGCCATGTTCAAATCTGTACAGATTACTTCGGGGTGAAGTTTCGGGATTAATTCTAGTGCTTCTAACCCATTGCAAGCGGTTCCTACAACTTTGATTTCGGGCGAGGAATCAAAAATTCGTTTGAGGACGAGCGTAACTACTGGAGAATCTTCAACTAACAATAGTTTAATGGGCGATAACATCTGTTTGCTGGAAAATGGGGAATGGGAAATGGGGAATGGGAAATGGGGCACTTGTAAGGCCCTTCGACTTACTTCCCTTGGGGTTCGGGAGCGGGCAAGCCGCGCAGAGCGAGTGGCTAGGCTCAGTACAACTCGCTCAGGAACCGCAGAATCAAAGTATTGGGCATTGGGCATCGATGCACTGGTAATTGTGCACTGGGCACTGGGTATTGGGCCTTGCTAATTGGTAGTAAATAACAAATGCCTAATAACCAAGGACTCATGACTCATGACTAAACTAACCTTTTTAGTGTCTCTACCAGCACATCTTGATTGAAAGTCCCTTTAGGAATATAAGCATTGGCCCCCGCATCAGCCCCTCTTTTTCTATCTTCATCCGACGCCAAAGATGTCACTAAAATTATCGGCAACTCACTGTATTCTTTCTGCTCGCGAATCTTAATAGTCAGGGCTAACCCATCTAAATTTGGCATTTGTACGTCAGAAATCAAAGCATCAAAATCGCGAGTTTTCAATTTATGGAAAGCATCCAATCCGTCTACCGCAGTCACAACTTCGTAACCCGCACCTTCCAGGATGCGCTTTTCTTGAGTGCGCGTGGCGATCGAGTCTTCTGCTAAGAGTATAACTTGTTTTCTGCTGGCAGTCTCAAGTTGCGATCGCGCACCAGAAAGCCCACGGGACGAAACTTGCTGGCGTACAGATTTTATCAAATCGTGGGGATTGAGGACCATACAAACTTCCCCAGTAGCGAGAATTGTGGCACCCGAAACATTTCGCACCCGTTTCAGCAATTGACTTTGAGGTTTCATCACCACATCCTGTTCGTCTATCAAAGCATCTACAAATAATCCCAATCTTTCCTCCCCAACTTTCAAAACAATACAAGGCATTTTTGAAAAATTTGAATTTAGGGATGCTTTTTGACTTTTTCTAAGAATTTCGCTGTTGGTTCCCTGTCTCAAGTGCCGATTTTTGTTCCACCATTGTTTCTGGTGTTTCTGGTTTATTTCTAGTAAATCTGTCAGATGAGCAACTGACAGAGGCTGGCCGTTTGAAAGTATAGTTTCCTTACCTTCTATAGCAAATATCTCAGACTGAGACACCTGTTTTGCCGTGTCTACAAACTCTACTGGCAGAGCATAAGGAATGTCTTCAACTACTACAATTAATACATTTGCTGTAGCTAAAGACGTGCTGATTTGCAGTTTCAAAGTGCATCCTTTTCCCGGCAAAGACTCTACTTGAATACTACCTTTTAGGGCTTCAACATTAGTGCGAACTACATCTAAACCTACCCCGCGGCCCGAGACTTCAGTAACAAATTTTTTGGTCGAAAACCCCGGAGTAAAAATTAAACATTGGACTTGAGTATCGGTCATTTCTGCCAGTTGTTCAAACGTATAAATATTACGTTTTACAGCCGTTTGTTTGATGGTCTCTAGATTTAGTCCCCGGCCATCATCAGCAACTTCAATAATAATATGGCTAGCAACCTTGTAGCCTTTAATTCGGAGAGTAGCCACGGGAGATTTACCTATTTTTTCCCGCTCTTCAACAGTTTCAATACCGTGGTCGAGCGCATTTCTAATCATGTGCATTAAAGGGTCTTTCATTTCCTCTAAAATGCGTTTGTCTGCTGTAGTTTCCCCTCCTTCAATCACTAATGCAACTTCTTTACCTTCCCGTTTCGCTAAGTCTCGTACAGTTCGAGGAAATAAATTAAAAATAGTAGACAAAGGCAGCAGTCTCAGGGTGCGAATTCCTGATTCTAATGCCTCAGCGATTAATTCGAGTCTGGCAGTATCTTCATAAACTCGATTTCTCAAGCGGTTGACTAAAGTTCCGAGACGTTCTAAACGTTTTTCTGTACGTTGATAGTAATCCTGCAAGTGGCTAAATTTACCGTTGGCTTTAATACCGTTTTCATCTATTTGCATCCGATCAACATTCAAGCTCGTTACAAAATATTCTCTGCTCCACTCTTCCCACAAAGTTGTAATTTGTTCTATCTCTGCAACTCGGTGTCCTAGCCGAGTTTTTGTGACAGTAAGTTCCCCTGCTTGAGTCATTAAATCGTCTAAATTTTGAGTAGCAACGCGAATGGTTTCAATGCGGTAAGATGAGGTTGAGGATGCAGTAACTGCCGACTGCGAAGCCGACGCAGTGGCGGGCCCAGAAGGTGCAGGCAAGTTTTGAGCTTGCAGTAGAAATTCTGGCTTGGATTGTAGCGGTAAAAAAGAGGAATTTTTCTCTAAGTTAAGGACTTCAGAAGTTTCAACATTTGTTTCTAGTTCTTGGGTAGGAGGCTCAGTAAATTGCGGTTCTACCAACGGTTGTTCTGGTACTTGTGAAGATGAATGATGTACTATTGAGGCGGCCGCCTGGGGCTGTGGCTGACTAGAAGCACCCATCATGTTAGCGAGGATGTAAAAAGTATTAACGCCGGAATCTTCGCCGGTAACTGCTTCGTTAACGAGTTTCCGTATGGCATCTAAACCTTGCGAAAGTCGATCGCTAATATCCGAATTCAGTTGAGTTTCTCCCCGCTTGACACCTTCCAAAATATGCTCCATTTGATGAGCTAAAGATGCTACATTTTTTACTCCCAGCATCCCAGCATCACCTTTAAGAGAATGGGTTTCCCGCAACAATTGTTCTAACTTAGCTAAGTCGCTCGGATGTTGGTCTAAGTACAGCAATCCGTCGTCTAATTTCTGTAAGTGTTCTTGACTAGCGACTTTAAATACATCTCGAAGTTCTTGATCTTCAATCATCATATATGTTTTTGAGTAATAGGTAATTGACCAGGGCTGATGGGTAAGTGGTAATGATAATTATGTTGAATAGTCAGTCGATTGCTTTAGCAAGTATGTCGGATGAAAAATCCTTTTTGATTTTTTCGTGAGTTTTTAGATCAACTCCCCAGGCTTTTTTAGGATTGGTGGGATGAGCCAGATAATACCCATCTTGATTTAAGATAAAAGATTTGTCGGAGAGTTCAGAAGTGAAATTTTTCACCATATCGATAAGAGTGCTACCCAGAGCATTGCTAATCAAAAGGCTTTGTCTTTCTCCTTTGGCATTAAAAATTGGAGTTGCGTAGCGAATTGTTGGCTTGTAAGGAATTTTTATTTTCCTGCCTTCCTGATTCAGATTTAAGGAAGACACATAGACTTGTCCTGGTTGTAGCTTCATAGTCGCCAGAAAGTAATCTCTGTCTGCTTTACTTTGTAGTTTAGAATCGGGAATAACGTTGATATTTGTGCCGTCAGAATCTAAGCGCACGATATCCTTACCTTTGTGATATATGTAACGCAATTGCATATAATATGGCTTAGCTTCCATCATGGACAAAAATGTGACTTGCATTCGCTCAACCCACTCTTTATAAGTTGAATTAGTTTTTTTGTCTCCTCCATTTCCTTCTTGAGTTCTAATAATTCCCAGAACAGGGGGAGTTTGGCGGAGAAACAAAATATCGGCTCTCAGATTTTCAAACTTGTTAATCATTTGATTGGCGGTGGAATTAACACTGTCACTAAGGGTTATTAATGCTAAATTTTGCAGTGCTTCTGTTGAAGAAGAAGTTCCATACCAACCAAAAATAGATACTAGAGTTAAGGTAATTAAAATTAGGAGCAGCAGCAGTCGAGGCTGCATTTTTGGGAAAAAATTGTTAATCATTGGTTACTGGGAATTGGTTACTGGTAACTGGTAACTTGTACGATCGCATAGTCTAAGTATAAGGAACTGCAAAATTGTACGCTCGCGTAGCAGAAGTATAGGGAATAGGGAATTGTGAATTGGTAGTAAATAAAAAATAATAACTCCCAAATAACAACTACACTGCTGATTTGAGATTAGGTTCTGATTGGTTCCCAAAAAAGTTATTACTCCAGTTAATATCACTGGAATTGTAGCGCGGCAGCTCGCCAAAGCAATTGCTTTAATTCTTAAGGATATATTTGGCATTTTTTGGTAACTATTCATAATTCATTGATCTCCTACAAAATTGCTTTCAAATCTAAGGCTGCTTCATTCAATTTTTGAGTACCGACTTTAGTTTGACTGATACCGCAAGCGGTTTGGGCTGCGGCTTGATTGAGGGAGTTCATAGCTTGCACTACCTGTTCGATCGCGATCGATTGCTGTTTGGCATTTAGCGAAATTTGCTGAGAACTTAAAACTACATTGTTAATGGCATTGGTAACTCCTGCAAATGCCACTGCGGTTTCTGAGGCAATATTCACGCCCGATTCCACTGTTTTGGTGCCTTCGTCTGTCACCATTACCGTTGAGTTAATCGCCCTTTGAATATCAGCAACTAATAGATTAATTTGCACTCCTGATTTTTTACTGCGATCGGCAAGTTTGCGAATTTCTGACGCCACGACACCAAACCCCTTGCCGTGTTCTCCCGCCCGCACTGCTTCAACAGCAGCATTGAGTGCTAACATATTAGTCTGATTCGCCAAATCGCTAACTAAAGTTGAGATATTACCAATGTGATCTGTTTGTTCGCTCAACTCTATAATTTGTCCTTGGATATCTTGAACTTTAGTTTTCAAAGTTGCCATTGCTTCTAAAGTTTGTTCTACAGCTTTTGTGCCACCTCCAGCTAAATTTAAGGCTTGCATTGCTTGAACCAGGGCGGTTTCGATTTGCTGTGATGTCGCCCTGGAAGATGCTCCCAATTCGTCCATTGTAATAGTAGTTTGATTTACTGAAGCTGCTTGCTGACTTGCCATGCGTTCCTGTTCTTCCACGGTGGCTGCAATCTCAGTGGAAGAAGAGGCGATCGAGCTAATTGCCCGATCGATAGTTGCAACAATTCCTGAGGATATCCGCCCAGCCATACCCGCACCAAACAGCACTAACAGCACCGAACCAACCAGCAGCGTCGATACCAAAAAGCTTAAAGCTTCCTTCGTCATTTTCGTTTTTTGATTAACCAGATTTAATTCTGTTTCCCGAAATTCCCGGTTCACTTTCAAAAATTCATTCACTACCTTTTTGTACTTGCCTGTATTAAATACAGCGATGGCTGTCGCTGTCTGATTTTGCAGCACTAAGCGAACAATGTCTTCGTTACAACCCTCATAATATTGCTTGACTAGCTTTTGCATCCTCTGCAAACGAATTCTCTGTTCGGGATCTTTAACGGTCGGCGCTACATTATCCGCCGACTGCTGAGCCAACTCTGCACCTGTGTGAAAATCCGTTAAAAAATCATTATTTTTATTAATTAAATACCCACGTAGCCCCCGTACCATTTGCTCCGCACCTAGGGATATATTAGTTGTTTCTCCGAGTACGTGCTGTACCCTTTCCGTTTCTTGAAAAGTTGTAAACACCTGATTTGTAGTAGCGATAACTACTACGGGAAACCCTAAGTATATAGCGGCTGGCGCTAGATATCCGAGCAGCATCTTGTTTCTAATGTTTAAGTTGTTTATTTTAGCAAACATATTTTTTTCCTTAATTTAAGCAAGTGCATACACGAATTAGATTTCTTAGTCAAATAGCACTTAAAAAGCGGATTGGGTATAACTAACTTCTTTAGTCCTGGACGCATTTCAAGATAATTCTCTCATGCTGAGTCCCGATCCTTACCAGTCCTGAGCTGTGCGTTGGATCAGGATTGCGAAGGAAATGAAGTATCAAGCCAGATGCTTTACTTAACTCATGATACATAGGCTTTGCGTAAGTCCTGTTTTTGATTTGATTCAAACCTCTTCATCAACAACTAATCCTCCTTTTGTCAGAAGTTTTTGCAAGTTCAGAATAGCCATCATTTTGTCCCCGTAAAGAGCTGTCCCCCGTAGATATTCGCGGTTGGCAGAATACAGTGCAGCCGGAACACCCGCAATTTCCGACACATTTAAGTATATAATATCTAATATTTCGTCAACAACTATACCAGTGACAAAATCCCCAACTTCAACAACGATCGCCTTAGAGAGATAATTTGCCGTCTCCAACATATTTAAAGACATATTTAAAACACTGCGAATATCAATTAGCGTCACAATTTCTCCCCGTAAATTTATATTTCCCACTATGCGATCGGGAGTGCAAGGAACCGGAGTTACTTGGTTAATATCAGTAAATTCGCGCACTACATCCAAAGGAATACCAAAGTATTCGCCATTCAAAACAAACACCGCCAGGGAAATATTAATTGCAGCATCATTTTCCCCCTCGCCTCGCCGCCTCAAATTATTAGCACGCGATTGAAAAATTGCTTTTTCTTCGGGGGTAGCCTGCGGGCAAAAAACGTGACGATTGCTCACATTTGTAGGATTTTTGCCTAACAATTTTGTACTTATTTGCGAGTGTAAATTTTCCGTCTCTGCCTCATCAGCTGCTGCTTCACTACCTGCATTGCTTAGAGAAACAGGCCAGTTTTCCTCTGACTTTTCGGGAGAATATCGAATTAAGTGATCGAGATTCAGCAGCATGATAATATCGGCTTCGCAGCGGGCAAGTCCCGCTACAAAATGATGAGAGGCTTCTGAATTCTCTCGCCCGTAAGATAGCTGCGGAGTGATGGCATCTTCTGAGAGTTCCTTAACTTCGCGAACTTGATTGACAATTATACCGACTTTAAATTCTTGCCACTCGATGACGATCGTACTATCTGTCACAGAATACTCCTGCCAAACGTATCCCAAACGGAGATTCAGATCTATCACGGGCAGAATTTCGCCCCGAAGGTCGATCGCCCCAACAATATCTTGAGGTGCTTCTGCAATTGCTGTCAACTCCGGCAGAAAGAAAATTTCCCGAACATAACAGGCTTCTATACCGCAGAGAAAACCGTTCTGTTCAAAGATAAGATACGGTTTAGTTTCCATATTTTAGTATACAGTTTCTTTACTGTATAATCTTAACAATTTTTTTTTTACGTTCATCAGCACTTGACTAGCTGTCATTTTCCCCTGCGAATCTATGGGAGTGTTTGGCGGTAGTGCTTTCAGGATTTCACAAGATGAATTGTACATTTTAAGAGCTCTTTTTACTTGACCTTCTTTATTGTATATATTCCCTAGTTCTATATAAGCTGAAATAAAAGATGGACACATATAAATAGTCCTCTTTAATAATTTTTTTGCTGTTTCCAATTGCCCCTGTTCTTCAGCAATTTGAGCTTGTAAATAATCAGTATATACTGATCCAGGCTCTACTTTCCTAGCTCGATTACAGTATTCTATTGCCTGAGAATAATTGCCTGCATTTGCCTGAACTTGAGCGATTAAAAAATAAGCATCAAAATTATGCCCCTGCAAGTCTATTGCCTCTTGTGCCTTGTTGATTGCCTCAGCATAATCGTGAGCTTTAAATAATTTTTTAGCCTCTAAAATGAGTATTTGAGCAGTTTTATTTTGAGTATTTTCTGCTATTATTTTTTGTGTAACTGACAGGCCATTGTTCGGCAATGCGTCCTCCAGATAGCGAGAGGGCAGCATCTTCCCCAGCGGATTACTTATGTTTAATACGGGCGGCATCTCGGAAAAATTGCTGTTAGTAGTAACACTAGGTGGCATCGTTTCCCCTGTTAGCAACTCACCACTATCATCGCCCATAGTATCTGCTTTCGGGAAGTCCCTAAATGCCGAGTTGGCTTCCCCTACCCTTGCAATCCTAGACTCTATTTGAGAGCCTTCCTCCGGTACTGTATCCCGACGCTGATACACCACCGACTCCGGGAAAATTTTGGGTTGAAACTCGTTCATAATTTGACCGAAAACTTCAGCGTGACCAGTCATTAAATATCCTCCAGGTCTCAGGGTCTTGGAAAATTTTTTCAGTACCAGTGAAATATACTTATGTTCAAAATATACAAAAACGTTTCTACACAAAATTAAGTCTAGATTATAAATATTTTGGTAAATATTAGGAAACTCATCTGTGATTAAATTTACACAGCTAAAGTTGACACTTTGGCGCAATTCTAGATTAATTTCCCAATCATTTTGCCTCGGATGAAAATACTGCTTTTGTATCTGCGGTTCAACCAAGCGAAACGACCAATGACTATAAACTCCTTGGGGCGCTTTTTTGATTACTTTTTCATTGATATCTGTACCTAAAATTAATATTTTCCAGTGTTCCCAATCGGGAATCAACTGTTTTAAAACAATAGCTAAAGAATAAGGTTCTTCACCGGTGGAGCAGCCCGCACTCCAGATTCGCAATGTCGGCTGCATTCCCAAGGTCTTGTGCAAGTTTCTTTTATGCTCTATCAATTCAGGAAAAATTACTCTTTTTAACAGAGCAAATTGTCCTTTATCTCGCATAAAATAACTTTCAATTGTTGTTAATAGCAATACTAATTCTGACCATTCATTTTTACTTTCAAAAGTTTTGTCGGTTAAAAATTTATAATATTTTTCCGCTTCTGCGATTTTTCTGGCTCTCATTCGACTGATGATTTTATGAGACAAGCCCGCTCTATCTTGGGTTCTGATTCGCACTCCAATCTCAGTAGTAATTAAGTTAATAAATAGCTGAATTATGGAATCATTCATGTCAACTCAGGTAGATTCGTTTAATAATTGGGGAAGTGGCAACTTTTACTGAGCAGGTGCTGATGAGTTTGTGCTGAGCATAGTTGCTAGCCGGCGGCTCGTCCGTTGGCGAAGCCGAAGGGAGCCGAAGGGAAGTGCGTAGCTGAACTATTAGGAATTGGGGAACTTGTAAGCTCGTGTATTCCAAATATGGGGAATTGGGAATTATAAATTGGGAATTATAAATTGGGAATTTAGCCGATCGCATTAACAAGAACAGTGTCACACCACATCATATCAGAAACTTGCCAGCTACTCAAAAGAAAAAGGCAAAAGGTAAAAGACACAAGCCAGGAAAAAATTATCCCTTCTGCCTTCTACCTTCTGCCTTCAAAAGCACTAATCTCCAACTTTAAGCTGGATATATCCGCAAGCGACGATTTGGTTCTTCCCCAAAACTGTGGGACTTCAGGTGATAGTGTTCCACAAGTTCGTGCTGCATTTTGCGGACGTTAGGAGAACGGGGCAGGAGTTCCACCGGCTGTCCCTTCGGAATGACAATTTGCTCGACTGCTAAGCGCGTTTCTTCCAGAGCTTCGAGCTCATCAGAAGAACCGCTGCGGGCGAATAAGGCGAGGTCTGCCACTTCCGGGGTGCCGGGGTCATCCATGTCTAACAGACGCCGCAAAGCTCTGGCTACATGGGGAATAGTGGCGGCCTTAATTGTGTGCACGGGAACTTGGCGAGTTTTGGCCAAGTGCCTCAATTTCGACTGGTTGCGAACGTTCGATCGCAAAGCCACAACCACGTCAGCACTCTCAATATCCTTCGTCAGCAGTACCGGCAGGTTCAGCGTCGAAATCACCTGTTCGAGCTGGTGGCGAGGTATGCCGTAAGGATAAACGTGGAGGGGCAAATCTTCGCCGTTAGGGCCGACATTATGGGAATAGCGTCCGGCCTTGGGTACCGGTTCGACGGACAGGGATTCTTCGAGCAGTTGCTCGAAATACCGAGTCTCAGCAACGGGCGCGCTCTTAGCAGCTAAGTTCTCGCTGGGAGCGGGCATCGGCACCATTTTGCCAGCACTGCGCCACCCAGAGAGCGGTGTGACGGGCCGGATTGCTGATACCGCAGCCGGGCCGCTGGAAGCTGCCATCCCCGGAAACCGGGCGGGGGGAGCGGCTGACTCGCGCTCGATAATTATTTCTCCAGTCTCGCTGACGCTTCTGATTTGCTGGTGCGGTTCGCGTCCCCGCAGCAAAGTGTCGATCGCATCTGCAACTCGCTCGTGGATTACCCAGCGCTCGCGTTCGAGCATTTCGATGGCAATTTCAAAAGTTGGCGGTGCTTTGCGCTCCAAAACCGTCTTTTGAGAACCGCGCCGTCTTGCTTCGTCATCTCCCAGCGTCACCGCTTGGATGCCCCCAATTAAATCTGCCAGAGTCGGGTTTTTCATCAAGTTTTCGATCCGGTTCCCGTGGGCGGTACCGACCAACTGCACGCCCCTTTCGGCGATCGTCCTAGCCGCCAAAGCTTCGAGCTCTGTGCCGATTTCGTCAATCACGATCACTTGCGGCATATGGTTTTCCACTGCTTCGATCATGACTTGATGCTGGAGTTCGGGGCGGGAAACTTGCATTCTGCGAGCTCTGCCGATCGCCGGGTGTGGGATATCTCCATCTCCGGCAATTTCGTTGGAGGTGTCGATAATTACCACCCGTTTTTCCAAGTCATCGGCGAGGACGCGGGCGATTTCGCGCAGGGCAGTGGTTTTGCCGACTCCGGGGCGACCTAGCATCAAAATTGACTGACCGGTTTCGACTAAATCGCGGATAATACCGATCGTCCCGAACACAGCGCGGCCCACCCTCAAAGTCAAGCCGATAATCTCGCCGCTGCGGTTGCGAAGGGCGCTAATTCGGTGCAGGGTTTGCTCGATACCGGCTCGATTGTCGCCGCCGAAGTGGCCGACTCGCTCGATGCAATAGTTGAGGTCTGCCTTGGAAACAGGCGTTTGAGAAAGAGGTTCGGCCAAGGATGGAAAACGAGCTTCTGGTTGGCGGCCCAAATCCATAACAATCTCAATGAGATTGTTGCGCTGCGGGTGCTGCTCTAAGGGCTGCCGGATCTCATCTGGCACGATGTCTAATAATCTGTTGAGGTCGTCTGTAATCTGCATTCGCCTCGATTTGTTCGGTGACGTTTTCAACTTTTTAGTCAGTTGTCAGTTGCCAGTTGCCAGTTGTCAGTTGTTTTTTACTTGTAACTAATGACTAATGACTAATGACTAATGACTAATGACTAAAATTCTTTGAGCTGGGAAACTAGAGAACAAGCTAAACTCACGGCCTCCGAGAGAAGTTCTGGGACGGCTTCGAGCTGAGGTAGCCGAGATGTTTGAACTCCGGCTGCTGACCGCGCGACTGCCACCGGAACGGCATAAGCTCGATCGGTCTGCATTGTTTCTAATTGTTCTAAAATTGGCGATAGCAAAACCCTGGCATAGCTGCCGTAAGCTACACCTGCAATGTATTGGACAGGGGGAACTGACAAATTTTTCCCGGCATCCTTCATCAGTCCCTCGGCTCTCAACTTGCTGACAGTGTGAGCATTAGTGCCGCCTGCAAGTTGCACGTATCCCGGCAACTGGGCAGCCAAAACTTTTTGACCGAGTTTGACTGCGGCTCTAGTAGTTCCTGTTCCGATATCTCCGCTCATTGGTCTACCGTCGGTTTGCCAAATTAGGGGACAAGGAAGGGGGGAAATTATTTGATAGAGTGTCCGCAAATAATCAATCAAACCGTCTCCATCGGGGCAACTAATTGCTATTACCTTGAGTTGAGCGACCCAGGGAGCTATGCTCGACCAAAGTCGCGCAAAATCTGCCTCTCTGCCTACTTGCGTGTGGATTTCTAGGGCGTCCGCACCGGATTGCAAGATTAAAGGTGCGATCGCGGCGGGAGCAGACACGTAAGAACGAGTGTAAATCAGTTGGCTCGGACAAATCGGCAGACAGCGACCGCAGCCATAGCATTGCTGGTCTATCACCCCGGAAAAACCACTGCCAGCACTCTGAAAAACTATTGCTTCGGCTGGACATATTTTTTCGCACGGCCGCCAGCAGTCCACCGGACAATCGGCTGGGTTGAATTCGGCTTTGCGAAAATGCGGGTCTTCCCCATCGTTTAAACTCACCATCAGCAACGGCAACCCTTTGCCGCCAAACCTGCGGTTTTGAGTTCTTGCCTGTAAGTCGCTGGCCACTTGTAGGGCTTCTTTCGCTGCGGCGACGGCGGCGGGATCTGCCGCGACATCGATACAGTCAGCGCCTGCTAGGGTGTAAGCCAAGGTGAGATTCCGAACTGCTGGCAGGTGTTGAAAGCTCGCCCCACAGATCAGCTTGAACCAATGGCCATCTTTTAATGAGTTTAGGGGATGATAATGTTCTGTCACCCTTATATGCTAATCCTTTGAGCTAAAAATTACGAGCTGCAAATTTCTACTTAATTTTAAAATTTAGGCTGATACAAGCTGGAAACGCTACTGATAGCTGTAGCTGTTGCGCTGTTGGCTCTATATGTAGAGTTCTGCCTTAATTTTTTTTCCTAAATTTGATTTTTTTGAGAGCGACTGCTGAGGGGCGATTGGGAGATGGGGCGATCGGCTTTAGTTACAGACAGACTTTCAATTATATCCTATGGTGGTGGATTTGACAAGGGAAAAGTTGGCTAGAGATTTTTTTTGAAGTTGCCGTGCAGTAACAATTGCCATAAAGTTCGATCGAGCATTGAAACCCATCGACGAACCGCAGATGAACATTCTACCTGAATTGAAGGTACATTCATCTGCGTTAATCTGCGATTCAACGAGCTATACTACTTGCTTAGCCGCTTGTAAACCGTAGCCAAAGCATGGCTATCGCCCACATTTCCCGGAAACAAAACTACAGGTAAATTGGGAAACAGAGGATGATCTGCATCGGTTTTCACCACCGAACAACCTGCGATAATTTGACCGATTTGCCTGACACTTTTCAGCGACAAACCTGTACTCAAAACATCATTAGAAGTAATGCCGCCCTTGCTAATCAAAAAACCGATATCTGCAGGCAGTCCCCGCACGATATCCATCAGTAAAGCAGAAACCGCCTCTCCAAATTTTAACCTAATTTCTGCATTGTCAAATTCGAGTTCCTTGCGGCTGGTATAAATTACAGGCGTTTTGCCATTGGCATGAGCAGTGCGGACTTTTTCGAGAATTTCATCGAGCATTTGGGTGCGATACTCTGGTGAATCTTCTAGCAAGTGAGATACATCTAATTCAATGCTAACTATATTGGGTTCTTTTAACAAGCGTTCCAATTGTTCAGTAGTTTTCTTAACGTGGGAACCAACTATTACCGCACCCGCTTTGCCGCCCCTCACGTATTTTGCCATATTGTCGGCTGCGATTGGCTGGTGACCGAGGTCAGCTAAGGATGTTAAAATACTCGCCCCGCTGCGGAATAAAAACTTTTTGCCTTGACTGACTGCATCGAGAACGTGTTTGGCAAATGTGTCTAAATCGGCTTGGCTTTCGCCGTCCACAACTGCACATTGGTTGTCTGTCATCTCCATCAGTCGATCTAAACTTCCATAGCGGATGTCTTCGAGTAAAATGCGATCGACAGTATCATGGTGGATGCGACCTTTGGTTTTTTCTTCTACATAGTCGGGGAGGTAACTGTGACTGTAGCCAAAGACTGAATCTTTGGCAAATTCGGTTTGGTGAACAGGCGTTGCGACGCTGTTAACCATTAGGTAATGCACGCTGTGGCGGGTAATTCTGCCTCCTTCAAAAAAGGCGGGAATTAGAAAATGAGCGTCGAAGGGGCCGAGTTCTTCAGCGATCGCGTCGGTTTCGATGGGATAGTGGCCGCGCAGGGTAGAATCGGAACGGCTAACTATTAGGAAGTCTTCGATTTCTTCGCTGGCGATCGCCTTTTTGAGATTTTGGCACACTTCGCGGGTGACGGAGGCTGCTTTTTCGGGAGTTAGCGATCGAGTATTTGTCAGTATGAAGAAAATCGGGCACTTGTCCCGCAGCCCCAAACGCAGGGTGTCTTCGTCCCAACGTGTCAGCAGCAAGCAACTGTGCACGGTTTGAGAACCAGTCGGATCGTCGTCGAGAACTATAATCTTGGGTTTGGCAGAAGACATACTGACCTGGTTGTTAACGTCACCTTTCCAAGATATCCTTACCTGTTACGTAACAGGAAAAAATTTACAATAGTTATGATATTTTTTTAACTATTTTCATAACTCCTAATTTGGAGAATGTGTTTGAGTTCGCTGGGTTCAGTAAGCTGCCTATTGCTACTGGGTAAGAGGCGCACGCAGCCGTGCAAGCTACTAAGTTTTGCCATTTTTAAAATTAGCAGCGTTTCGATCTTGCAACTTTTTCATTTCTGCTTGAACTCCCACAGCTACTTGCAAAGCTTCGTTGAGCAATCGTCCTTGTTCGCTGGCTCGATCGCTAATTTGCAGGGCATTCAAAGTTCTCAAATTATTGGCAAACAATTCGGAGTTAGTATCGACAAATTTTTTGTTTTCCCTAAGAATTCGCTCGGTTTTCAAAGCTCTGACTAAATCGTCTCTGATTAGCTGCAAGGCTTCAATAACTTTTGCTCGATCGCCGATTTTGACTCCCGCATTGCCAGCATCTTCTATCTGATCATTAATGGCGATCGCTTCGATTATACCATTATAGCGCTCGACATCATCAAAAAGATTGATTAAATCTTTGTTTTGCCGACTGCACCGAATTTTCCACGCATCCTCAAGGATTAAACCGACGATCGCAACCAAGTGAAAGGCGAACCACAACAAATAAGCTCTAGGAAATATCGCAACCATTAGCCAACAACTGATTAGAAGCAAAACAATTAAACCGACTGTTTTCAAAGCTTCGCGGGCAAACTTAGTCGCTGTCGGCGGCCGGTATACGCGATCGGGCCGCGCGCCTGTGAGGTGCTTGAGCTCACCAACAGTAATTTCTAATCCCTGAATGTCAGCTCGCATAAATCTTCACAAATATTTGTTAATTATAAAGTTTTGTAGTAGAACAAGGGGCTCGTCTACAATAAACCTAACACTTTTTTCACCCAAAACTGCACTATGTCCGCACGTCCTATATACCTCGACAATCACGCCACAACCCCCGTAGATCAACGGGTACTTGATGCGATGCTGCCGTATTTCACCGAACAATTCGGCAACGCAGCCAGTATCAACCACGTCTACGGCTGGGAAGCAGAAGCAGCGGTAAAACAGTCACGACAAATCATAGCAGAAGCGATCAACGCCTCCCCAGAAGAAATTGTTTTTACCAGCGGTGCAAGCGAAGCAAATAACTTAGCGATCAAAGGCATCGCCGAGGCTTATTTCAGTAAAGGAAAGCACATTATCACAGTAAAAACCGAACACAATGCAATTCTCGACCCCTGTACCTATTTGCAAAAATTGGGGTTTGACATTACTGTTTTACCCGTGAAAAGCGACGGGCTGATTGATATAGGCGATTTGATCAAAGCGATTCGCGCCGAGACAATTTTAGTTTCAGTGATGACGGCTAACAACGAAATTGGCGTCATCCAGCCGATCGCAGAAATTGCAGCAATTTGTCGCGGAAATGACATTCTTTTTCACACAGATGCGGCACAGGCGATCGGCAAAATTCCCCTCGACGTAGAGGAGATGAATATCGATCTAATGTCCTTGACAGCCCACAAAATCTACGGGCCAAAAGGGATCGGTGCTCTCTACGTGCGCCGCAACAAACCGAGAGTGCAGCTAGCGCCGCAAATGCACGGAGGAGGCCACGAACGGGGAATGCGATCGGGAACTCTCTACCCACCGCAAATAGTTGGGTTTGCCAAAGCAGTAGAATTGGCAATTGCAGAAATGCCGTCGGAAACAGAACGAGTTGTTAATTTGCGGCAGCGTTTGTGGGAAAACTTGAGTGAATTGGGCGATGTTTTTCTCAACGGTCACGCTACGAAGAGATTGCCGGGGAATCTCAATATTAGTGTAGGCGGCGTTGACGGTCAAGCGTTGATGTTGGGTTTGCAACCGGCGGCGGCAGTTTCTTCGGGTTCTGCTTGCACTTCGGCGAAAATTTCTCCATCTCATGTTTTAGCAGCGATCGGGCGATCGGACAAATTAGCTTATGCTTCAATTCGGTTTGGTATTGGCCGGTTCAATACCGAAGCAGAAATAGATGCAGTAGCCCAACACGCTATCGCAACTATTACATCTCTCCGACAAGCTCAAAAAGTCAATCAATTTTAGATTTGAGATTTGAGAGTTTAGATGAGAGAATTGAAGATTAGGAAGTAGTTTTGAGTTTTGAGTTTTAAATTATTTAACTTACAACTCAAAACTTTTCCTCTGTTTATCACAGAGTACAATTGGGAGCAACCCCTTACTTAGAACCAAATACCTCGCGCACCCGATAAATTGGTTTTCCCTGCGACTCGTGATAAGTCCGCATCATCACTTCCGCCAGCAAACCAAAACAAAATAACTGCACGCCAGTTAACAGTAAAACCACAGCCAAAATCAGCAAAGGACGATTGCCAATACTTTGACCGAGACCAAATTTCACGAAACTCAAATATATTCCTAAAACCGTTCCCAACGTCATAGAACTCAGTCCCAAAAGTCCAAAAACGTGCATCGGTCGAGTCAGGAACTTTTTCATAAAAGAAATAGTTAACAAATCCATCAACACCCGAAAAGTCCGCCAAATTCCGTACTTACTTTGACCGAAACGGCGGGCGTGATGTCGCACTGGAATTTCTGCAATTCTCGCCCCTTCAATAAACGCCAAAGCAGGCAAAAAGCGGTGCAATTCCCCGTAGAGATTCAAGTCTGCTACCAACTCAGATTTATAAGCTTTCAAAGAACAGCCGTAGTCGTGCAAAGTTACGCCTGTAACGCGACCAATTAACCAGTTCGCAATTTTAGAAGGAATCAACCGGCTAATAGTATTGTCTTGCCTATTTTTCCGCCAGCCGCTAACTAAATCGTAGCCTTCATCTAACTTTGCCAACAACAGCGGAATATCAGCCGGGTCATTTTGCAAATCGCCGTCTAGGGTAACAATAGCACGGCCGCGAGCGCGATCGAAACCTGCGGACATGGCAGCAGTTTGCCCGTAATTGCGACGCAAAATTACAGCACAAAGGTCATCGCGACTGCTGGCTAACTGCTGGAGAAGTTCAGCAGAACCGTCCTTAGAACCGTCATCTACACAAATAATTTGATAGCTGAGTCCAGATGGTTGGATAGAAGAGGCGATCGCCTCAATCAAATGAGGCAAACTTTCCACCTCATTATACACCGGCACCACCACCGACACGTCGAGAACAACCTCCGCGCCAGCCTGCTGTGCAGCCAATTTTTCCAAAAATAATGCAGCGTCCATTTATTTATTCGATAACATCAACAGTCAACAGTCAACAGTTAACAACTAACTAGGTTGATAACTTGCCACAACTTTACCATACCCCCGCAATTGCTGGTAATAAGCTTGACTGACTAGATCGCCATCCTCCGACAAAACATCGATACCGATACCGTTGCGACCTTGTGCTTGTCCCGAACTGTGAATGTAGCGATTATCTCCGAGATATAATCCTACGTGAGTTGTTTTTTCTGGCGTACCAAAAAATACTAAATCCCCCGGTTCTAAAGCACTGATACTAATAGATTTAGTAAAAGCTTCCTGCTGATAAGCATCCCTCGGCAACCAGATGCCCGCAGCAACAAAAGCAGCTTGCATCAAGCCCGAACAATCATAATTCGGCCCGACTGTACCGCCCCAAAGATAATAATTGGATTGGTTCATAGCCTCGCGAGCGAAAGTAATTACAATTGGTAATTTTTCCTTGATTTGGGCCTCAGAAACCACCAGAGGATGATACACTGTTTCTGTCGGATCGAGCAACTCAACATCTCGAATATCCAGCCATCCCCGATAATCATCTTCGCACAGTCGCACCATCACAGCCGTTGTATCCAAGTTTACATCGCTCTCTCTTACGGGGAGTTCAACGACGCGCAAATGTCGCCCCAGCGCTGCTTGAGTTGCCAATCGATCACACTTTGGGGAATCGTAAATATTTATGTGCGATCGGGCCCGATACTCCACAACATCAGATAATTGATAATTGGCCATTGCTAATTGCTCATTGTTTGCTGTTAATTGTTCGCATTTAACGATAGATTGCCATTAGCTGCTAGCCGTTAACCGTTAACCGTCAGCCATCAACCATGACATTTTTCCACAAAGACGAACAATTAGAAACCCTCGGCAGTAGCATTATAGACGCAGCAAAAGCAGAATTTACAGGATTAAGTGGCGATCGTACAGCCATTACCTGGATAGTCTACGATCCTCCGGTGCGAGTCAATACAGGCGGCGCCCTGAGTGCAGAAGAATTTTGGAAATATCAACCCCGAGGTTTTAGCAACCGAGCTTCCGAACGAATTTATCCCGCCAGCATCGTCAAATTATTCTACCTCGTTGCCATCTGGGAATGGGCGCAAAAAGGCATGATTCAAACATCGCCAGAATTAGAACGCGCCGTCCGAGATATGATAGTTGATTCCAGCAACGACGCCACCAGTTTAGTAGTAGACGCGCTCACCGGCACCACCAGCGGCCCAGAATTATCACCAGGCCCCTTTGAAACTTGGAAACAGCAGCGAAACCTCGTCAACCGTTACTTTCAATCATTGGATTGGCCGGAATTACAAAATATTAACGCCAATCAAAAAACCTGGTGTGACGGCCCCTACGGTCGCGAGCGAGCATTTCTGGGAGAATTAATGGAAAATAGAAATATGCTGACCACAAATGCAGCGGCGCGTTTGCTGCACAGTATAATCGGTGGCGTAGCTGTTTCTGCCCAAGCATCCCAAGAAATGATGGGTTTAATGAAACGCAGTTTAGACCCCGCAGAATTAGAGGCAGATCCTGAAAATCAAGTTACAGGTTTTTTAGGTGGCGGATTGCCAGAATCAGCAAAATTGTGGTCAAAAGCGGGACTGACAAGTCAAGTTCGTCACGATGCTGCTTATATTGAAATATCCGGCTTGCGGCCGTATTTGTTGGTTGTATTTACCGAGGGCAAAGAGAATAGCAAGAATGAAGAAATTTTGCCATTTATATCGCGGCAATTTGTCGAAGCGATGAAGGCACTGAATTAGATTTAGTAGTTGATTATTGCGGCTAGACGAGACTTGAATTGCAAAAATAATTTGGACGGGCTAGAACCCCATCCCACAAAATTTTCTTGTGGGATGGGGTTCTAGCCCGTCCAAAAATTTGATTAAAAGGAATTTTTTCCTAGAAGCTCTAAAACGGAGAGGGAGGGATTTGAACCCTCGAAGGATGTTAACACCCTTAACAGATTAGCAATCTGCCGCTTTCGACCACTCAGCCACCTCTCCAAGATGACAGTAACTAACTATAGCACACACATCTTCTTTTTGCCAACCCCTAATTTAAAAATTCCTCAATCCCTTACTCTGTATACTTTTTGCGACCTCAACCTCCAGCCTCTTCCCCAAAGCCCCTAGCCTTCAAGTGCTTTTCCCAACTAAAATTGGAACTCAAAAAGAACCTCTTAGTATACAAATACCCCAAGCGGTACAGGTGAGCCTTGCGATCGCCATCGAGATTAAAGTCCGTCGTCGTCACCCCAGCGTCAGTCACATCAATATTAATCACCCTGCCTTTATCCATTTCCCGCTGGTGATAGCGGTCTCTTGCTTTCATCATCGTTCGGAACATCGCCGCCAGCATCGACAGCGGAGTATCAATCTTAACTTTACTCTCAATTCCAGTATCAACTAATCGAAACCCAAAGGTAAACCAGCGGGGCACAGCGGGAGTCGAACCGACGGATGGTTTGTCATAAATCCACAGGGGGAAATTGCTCAGAATTCCGCCATCTACAATTAAGTCATCGCCCAGTTTTCCCGGTTCAAAAAATAGCGGAATACTCATCGACAACCGAACGGCTTCAGCCACGCTAAAATCTTCTGGATGTGTGAGCTGCAACTGCTGGTATAAAGCATCGGAATCCGCCGATTCCTGCCGCCGCAAGTCGTCGGGAAGCACCAACATTTCACCGCGAGTGAGGTTGGATATTACTACTTTTAATTCCCGGTCTTTTACGATTTGTTTGACATCGGCAAAAGTGTGCAAGTTACCTCGACCGAGCATTGCTTCCAGCCACTGCCGGAAAGGCTGCGCCGAATATTCTCCCATTTGACGGCTAACTGTTAAGAAAAGTAGAGTCCAAGCAGGAGATTGCAAGTCGTCGGCGGGGTCGCCGTTTAAAATTAGAGGACTGTTTTTTTTAGTTAAAAATATGCTGTAATCGAGCTGTCCTAAAATTTCCTCTAAATCATCAATTGACAAGTCGGTTGCCAATACTGCGGCAGTAATTGCACCGGCAGAAGTACCTGCCAATTTTCGCCACCGGATGCCCAAATCGTTGCAGCACCTGAGTGCTCCTAAAAAGGCAACTCCGCGCACGCCGCCGCCTTCAAAAACCCCGTCGGCATAGATTTGACCGTTTTCGTCGGGAGGCGGAAATTTGCTGAGAATTGTTTGTTTCTCGGTTGGGGTGATCCTGACACCGGGTTCTTGCAAAATTTGCTGCGGATACCACTTGCTCATGGGAAATACCTCGGATCAATTGTAGGTTTTAGATTTGAGATTTATATCTATTGTTCTTGATTTTTCTCGGCATCCATTGCCTCTTTGACGTATTGTTGAACTTGCGATCGCACTTGTTCGTAGGCCACCGACGCGCACCAAGGTCGGAGAGATAAAATAGTTGTATCGGGAGTAATCTCGGCCACCAAACAAGTCGGGGGCGGATTTTCCAACACCAGCGGGTGAGAGTGGGCAATTTCTAATAACTCAGCTACTGTCGGACGAATTGGCCGATCGCCAATATCAATCTTCAAGTCTACTCGCCTCGTTCCCATTGCCGTTGTATTTTTCAGTGTACCGTTAAACAACTGATTGTTCGGGACAATAATTTTTATGCGATCGTCTGTCACCACGGTTGTGGAAAAAATCCCGATGCTGTCCACCACTCCCTTAACATCCGCAGCTTCAATCCCATCTCCGACTTCAAAGGGCCGCAAACTAATCAACATTACCCCAGCAGCAAAGTGGGACAAAGTATTTTGCCACGCCAAACCGATCGCCAAACCCGCTGCACCCACCACCGCAACCACACTGGTAGTTTGAATTCCCAACTGACTCAAAGCGGCGACTACTCCCACTACCAAAATCGTAATTTCGGCAGCTTGAACTAAGAATTTCCGCAGCGTGGCTTCGGTGCGACTCAGTGCTCGGCGAGTCACGCGGCCGGCAAAGTCGATCGCAAATCGGGTAATTAACAAAATGCCGATCGCCCACAGCAGTTGAGGTACAATTTTAAACCCCAATTCTACGAATTTTTTCGAGAATTCTTGGGCTAGTTCCAAGGCTTGTGTTCTTTCTGCATTTAGCTGAGAATAGAAGGTTTGGGCTATTGGTAAAAACGTCTGAATAACTGTCATGTTAATTGGGAATTGGGAATTGGAAATTGAGAATTGCAGTCTCAGTCTTATCGCTTATTCCGAGATTCCGACAGGGGTTTTCAACCCCTGTCTCATAGCGGAAGTCCTCTAGAAGAGGACTAAACTCGATAATTTTATCCTTCAAACTCTTGAGTCGGTTTAAACCGACTTTAGCTATGAGGCAGGGGTTTAAACCCCTGCCGGACTACTGTTAATAGTTTACTGCTACGCGGGGCAATCGGTGTTTAAAACCGCAGAGAATTTCCCACGAAATAGTTCCTAAAGTCGCGGCCCAATCGTCAGCAGTAATTTGATATTCCCCATCTTTGCCCAACAGCGTCACCACTTCGCCGACTTCTAAATTGGGAATATCGGTTACATCCAGCATTAATTGATCCATCGTTACCGCGCCCACTTGCCGCACGAATTTACCCCTGATTAAAACCTGCATTTTATTAGAAAGATTGCGCGGAATGCCATCTGCATAGCCGATACCAATTACGGCAATCTGTGTCTGCCGCTGAGCTATAAATTGATGGCCGTAACTGACGCCAGTTCCTGCTTCAATTGTTTTCACCTGCGTTACCCTAGCTTTTACCTGCATTGCGGGCTTCAAATTGGATCTCGACTGCAAGTGAGGTGCTGGATAAAGACCGTAGGTAGCTAAACCTACTCGTACTAAATCGTAGTGCAAATCCGGGTCAGCGAGGGCTGCAGCAGAGTTAGCCAAGTGGAGGCGAGGGGGGTTAATTCCTGCTATTTTAATTTGCTCGATCGCCTGTTGAAACCGCTGGTGCTGCTCTCTCATAACGGCGGGGTCGGGACTATCTGCTGTCGCCAAGTGAGAGTAAATACTGGCTAATTTTAAATTGGGCAACCGCTTGACTAATTGCACAAATTCTGTAGCTTCCTGCCAGGGCGTACCCAAGCGAGACATTCCCGTATCCAACTTAGCGTGAACCGGCAAAGATTGGTTAAGACCAGCGAGAACTTCCGAAAAAATTAGGGCTTGTTTGGCAGTACAAATAGTGGGCTGCAAATGCCATTTGGCGATCGCCTTTACCTGTTGGGCTGTATGGGTTGCCCCCAACAGCAAAATCGGCGCTTCTATCCCAGCTTCTCTCAATTCTATTCCTTCGGGAATTGTCGCCACTCCCAGCCAACTAGCACCTGCTTGCAATGCTATTTGACTGACTGCAACAGCACCGTGTCCGTAAGCATCTGCTTTCACAACTGCCATCAGTTCTGTGTTGGGAGATAAGAGCTTTTTAAGCTGTTTTACATTGTGAGTTAAAGCTGCTAAATCCATTTCTACCCAAGCCCGCTGGCAAAGTCCCCCGTCACCGTCCCCCAGCACCGTCTGGCGGGATTCTTTGGTCGTTGATTCTGCGGTTGTTTGTTCCCCACTCCTCATTGTCGATCGCTCCTACTTGCTTGCACCATTAAAAACTGCTTGGAGATTTTATCCTAAGTTTGATTATAATAAGATTCTCTCTTTCATCAAAGTTAACTGGTGTATCATAGCACCAAAAATACCCGGTAAAAACTATGGACGGACTGGCCTACCTACATTTAGCTGAAACTTGGGAAACGGCTGCGGGTCAAACTCGATCGACCCACTCAAAAATGCACCTGAATTTAGCATATACTCCTTTACTTTTCTTTACGATCGCTCTCACAATTTTCAATTTAGTCAACCCCGCACTCGCCCTCAAAAAAGGTGATTCAGGCCCAGAAGTGGCAAACCTCCAGAAAACTCTACAAAACGCAGGCTATTTTCGTCGCCAGCCCACAGGATTTTACGGTTCTCTCACCCAGGCTGCTGTGAAAAAGTTTCAAGCAGAGAACAACCTGAAAGTTGACGGAATTGTTGGCCCTAAAACCTTGTCAGCACTGAAAGGTAAGCTGGAAGAGGCGAGTATTGAAGCTGCGGAAAAAATCGCGCCAAATGTCGACCGAACTTCGCCATCTCCTACCGCCACAGATAACACAAACGAACTCGAAGATCCAACTCAAACTCAGCCCCAAGAACCCTCTCTGCCACCATTTAAAACTGAAAACTCCGAGGATAAAGAAAGTGAATTACCAACCCCAAACCTAGTAAATCCTCCCGACAACCCTCAAGGAAAAATGACCTTGAAAAAAACTATTTACGGCAACATTTCGCCCAAATCAATAGTTTATTCGGGAGCGGGTTTGTTTTTTGCTCAAAACATGATGTACCGCCACACAATCACAGTTTACGACAGGAACTTTAAATTAGTCAAGACTATTCCCGATACAGTAAATTTGTCGAAATTCGGCTTTTCTAAATTCAAAGGCAATTATAAAGGCTCTCCCGTAGAAGCGGCTTTTTCAACCGATGGAAAATATGCCTACGTCTCCAACTACAAAATGTACGGTTCGGGGTTTAGCAATCCGGGAACCGACAGGTGTTCTCCAGCGGCCAAACACGACCAAAGTTTTCTGTACCGCATCAATACCCAAACTTTGAAAATAGAAAAGGTAATTCCTGTAGGTGCAGTTCCGAAATTTAATGCTGTTTCGCCTGACAATCGCTTCGCGCTCGCTAGCAATTGGTGCAGTTGGGATTTGAGCGTAGTTGATATCAATAAAAATCTCGAAATCGAGCGAGTTAAACTGGGTGCGTATCCTCGGGGTATTGTTGTTACTCCCGACTCAAAAGATGCCTATGTTGCCGTCATGGGTTCTTCCGATATTGCGAAAGTTAATCTTATAGACTTTTCCGTAGAATGGCTGAGGAATATTGGCAATGCGCCACGTCATTTGACGATCGATCCCAATGGAAAGTATCTGTATGCCACTTTAAATGGTGAAGGAAATGTGGCAAAAATTGACCTAAAAACTGGTAAAGTGGTGGACAAAGTTTCGACAGGGAAAGCACCTCGCAGCATGACAATTTCCGATCAGGGAAAACTGCTTTATGTCGTCAACTATTTCTCGAATACTGTTAGCAAAGTTAGGACGAGCGATATGAAAGTGCTGCAAACAGTGAAGGTTAATTCAAGTCCGATCGGGATTACTTACGATCCGAAAACTAATCAGGTTTGGGTAGCTTGCTATTCGGGCAGCATTATGGTGTTTCAAGATTAATCTAGCTGGTTCGTAGTGAGAAGGCTTCAGTCCTGACTACAAACAAGAGCGATTAAATGTTATTGTGGGGCGTTGCTCTGAGCAACGCCCCTAAAATATTACTTGGGCAACTTTAAAGGCTTCACAACATACTCAGAAGACTTAGCAGGTACTTGGTCTTTTTTGGCCATAGCTTGGTAAATCATGGCTGCTACTTCAGCGCGAGTTGCTGTTCTATTAGGCTGCAAAAGTGTGCGCTTCGGGTGGTTGACAACAATGCCAGCTTCTGTGGCTGATGCTACTTTGTTAACTGCCCATTTCGGCACTTTTGCCCTGTCTGTATAAACTTGTAAAGTTTTGGTTGCTTTTGTTGATGGTTTCAGGCTCAAACCGCTCGCTAAAGCGGCGATGACTTCGACACGCGGAATCTGTTTTTCGGGACGGAACTCATTGTTTGGGTATCCTTTAAGATATCCAGTTTTGACGGTGTGGTCGATCGCAGTAGCTGCAGGACTTTTCTCTTTTACGTCTTTAAAATCAATCGGTTTTCGGATCGGCTTTTTGTCGTCGGACATTCGCTGAATTAAGCGCGCTAGTTCGGCTCGCGTCATCGGTTCGTCGGGACGAAATTTGCTGTCAGTCAAATCAGTAAAGATTTTCCGATCGACTAAGGCTACAATGAACGGACGTGCCCAATATTTGTCTGGAACATCGGAGAATCTAACGGGCCCAACTTTGGGTTTATCTGCTTTCGGTTTATCGCCTTTCGGTTTGGTAATTGCTGGAGCGGGAGTCGATCGCGCAATTGGCGTGGGAGGAACAACGATCACCCCCACCGGAGGATTTTGCGGTAAAATCGGCCCTAAAGATCCCACAGGTGCGACATCCGATTCTGAGGGAATCAGGATTGTAGCGGGCGATCGTACATCCGAATTCGGCGTCGCAGGCGTTAATATTCCCGGGCTCGCGGGTGTGACAGCAGGTTGAGAAAAAACGGCTGGAAATTGCCAATTTCTGGCATTCAATCGATCGGGATTTTTACCTGTTACCCAAAATAAAATTGCTCCCATCGTGCCGAAGGCAACCAAGATAGCAATCAATTCATCCAATCCTAGAGGGTTTCTTTCCCCTGACGGGGGTTGTGAAGAAGACATATTGTCACCTACATACCAATGTAGAAATTAAATCACATATTTTTTGGGTCTGGGGGAAACAGAGAAGGCTAAATCAATTATTCCAAAGTTTTCATTCTCCATACCTGCGGCGGCGTGGCATCGGGAGAATATATAAAATCAACTTTTACCGATGTCAGTGGCTGATTTTGGCAATCTTCTACTCAGCGCCTTCTGCCACTCCCGAAAGAGCGACTCCGACTAGGTTGACGAGAATTTCTGCCACTACCAAAACTCGGCTGCCGCTTGTTTTGATTTTGACGCGGTTGCGGCGATCGCCTCAAAGTGCTGCCACCGTAACCCGAACCGGTTGATCGATTGCCATTTGGCCGTGCTGAGGGTCTTACTGGCTGGTTATATGTGGGCGATCGCAAGCGGCCGGTCGTCCTTAAAACTTGACGGTTTCTCACCTCTGGAGGCGGAGTTCGGTAGCGAGTTTGATATTGGTTAACAGCTTGGCCGTAAGTATTGCCATAGCCGCCATATCCTGTCATAATTCCCGGCTGATAGACTGGTGGCATATAATATTGCGGTCTAAATAACAAACTGCCGATCGCCTGACCGGCAACAGCTCCAGCAAACGGTGCCCAGAAGCCAGATTGCTGCCGCACTACTACGGTTTGGGGCTGACCGGTTTGAGGGTTATTGACAGTTTCAGTCACGTTGTGAACGTACTCAATTTTAAAATCTTCTGTCAAATGCAAAACCGCTTTATTGTTATCCACATTTAGATAACTTTTCTTGCCTGCGGATATTTCTTCATCTGTTAATCGAGCCATTTGCAAATCCCTAGTGCGGTAAACAGGGGGACTGCCGGCGGGAGTATTCAGCAACATTAAACTGTATTCGCCATCCGCATCGTCGTAGGTAGCTTGCTGTACAGAATATTGACCTTGAGTCAAGTTATTATTATTTGGTGCAGGACGCACTGTGTTAATATTTGGATTTCCCGCAGGATTTGTCGAAGTTTGTCTGCTAGGAGAACCGCAGGCGGTTGCCGTCCATAAAAAAGTTAAAGCCATTAAATAAATTGTCAGTCTTCGCAGCATCATAAATAGTAATTTGTAATTTGTAATTTGTAATTTGTAATTTAGCCTGGGTTGTTTGATAATTGCTCCTTCTTCCTTCTTCCCGGCATCAGTTACATCAGTTACATCAGTTACTGAATCCGTTGCCGAACTTCTGCCTTCCTTAAATGGGAATAAGTTCCGGGAAATTGACCAACACTTGCTCGTTGGTAAGTTCGTCTCCCAACTGTGCGGGAGAAAAGTGAACTTGCACAGCTCGGAGCCTTTCTTGGTAATGTAAATTAATCATTGCTTTTAAACCGACTTTCAGCGGGCTGATGTCAGCGAGGTCAGTTTCTAGGGCAGGAACTTCGCCTTCATACGCAACTGTCAGCATCACCACCACATTTCTAGTTACAGGCAAAGACAAGGGGGAATTTTTATCGTAAACAGATGTACTGTATTGAGGCTCGCTGAGATAGCGATCGGCTGAATCAGTGAAAAGTTCATCCACATAATCGCCGGCTTCGCCTTCATTCCAAAAAACATCGCCTTCATTGGCGGCTGATTGCCAGTAGTTGTCGTACTGCAACAGGTGATTGCAAATTTCTACAAGACCTTCTCCTAAAACTGCTATGTCGCCATCGGCATCAATTGCTTTTCTGGCGGTGCGGTTGAGAACTCCTAACAGCGGTGCAACTTCTTCGCCTGTTAGGTGAACGAACACCCGGCAAACTGCCAGTCTAGTTTTACCTGTAAATTGATTGAATCGATCGCGCCAAGCATTCATAATAACCTATAGTTGTAATCTGTAGGGCTATATTTCCCACGATAGCAGGGGATTTGAACTCTTGCCGTCTACCCTCAGATTGATCTGAAGAGCATTTTTAGCGATCGCCTCGGCAGCCTACTGTCTCGCTTTGACTCATCTAATTTTATAGCAGTTTTCAATCGAATCAAATACAGTAAGAAAACGACACAACCCATTAGTATCAACTTAAGTTCAAACCCAGCCACATACTGCTGTTTGACTATTAAGCTTAGATCACCCTGGCGCCCCCCTTAAGAAGGGGGGAACCGGAAAGGCTCAAAGTCAACCCCTACTCCCCTTATTAAGGGGGATTTAGGGGGATTTGGACTCAGGTAAAAGCGATATTTCTCAAGGTTTTTAGACTTAAGTTGACACCAATGGATACAGCCTTGTCCTAACGGGTTCTGCGACTTTTAATAAGTGATATAAAATTGATGATTGTAGCCAGAGTTTTTTGAATTGATATTAATTAAATGCTCGTTTGCTTAGGCGGAATATGATATTGTGTGCTATCGATTCATTTGTCTATTGTTGGCAGTGCTTCGCGATCGCCCGGACAAGAAATTGTAGAGTAGATAATTTCAAGTCAAAAAACCTCCAATCTTGCAAGATTGGAGGTGCGCTAAACGAATACTTTGGTTTGAGATAACTATTTGACGATCGCGCTTTGGACTTGTTCGATCGCAATTTCAGAACTCAACTCGGCAACTGGCGAAACCGGCAAATCCAGCTCACCGCCCGGAGCTTCTGGGTGTTCGCGAACGGCTGCAACCGCATCTGCTGACTCAGCTACAGCACCCGCCGGCGCCAAATCCAGCAAGGCGGGAACTTCCATGCGTCCAGAAACATCTGCATCTGCGATCGGAGCCGACTCTTCAAAAACTTCAAAATTATCGGTCATCGCAGCGCAAGCAGCAGAGGCGCGCTTGCCGGCACGGTAGCTCATGTAGGCCGCACCGCCACCAAAAACTCCAGCCAAACCTAGGAAACCGAGAGCTGCTGTTTTGTAGGATTTCCACGGATTGATTCGCTCCGAGCCGCCGGAACCTAGGAGCGTTGTCGCAGAACCAGATTTAGCCGCCCCAGATTTGCTGTAGGAACAGGGGAAAGCAGATGCGGCGTCACAAACAGCGATACTGCTTGCGATCGCGACGACGGAAGCAATGCCAGCTAACACTTGAAACTTCTTCATGGTGCTCTGGAGATTGTAAAGGATAATTAAAAAATTAATGGTAACAGCTCTTTACAAATGTATCAACTCTGGGCGCAGCCCATATCGCGGATCGATCGCAAAAGTCAGCTATAGCGTCACGCAATTCAAATTTTAAATTGCCCGCTTAAACATCTGGAATGGTTGCTATGTAAGCGTTTGGGCTAACAGATCGGTGGAAGTTCAAGTTTTGTTAACCAATACTTGGATCGCGCCCAAATTAGAACATCTGAGGTGAGACAGTAGAAAATTTAGTTACAGACTGGCAAACACTTGGTGACAAACTACTTTTAAGGCTACTTTTGTAAAGGCTTAGTTATTGGAATAACTCTTATTTTTATGACAGACAACGCGACTCAAGGCATTGAGCGAGATCCACGCCGATTGTTGGTGACGGGCGGGGCTGGATTTATCGGCTCGAATTTTGTGCATCACTGGTGCAACAGCTATCCGGGCGATCGAGTAGTCGTACTCGACGCTTTAACCTACGCCGGAAACCGACAAACCCTGGCAACTTTGGAAGGAGGCGAAAATTTTCGGTTTGTGCAGGGGGATATTTGCGATCGTACCCTAGTCGATACCTTGCTCAAAGAAGAAAACATCACCACCGTCGCCCACTTTGCCGCAGAATCCCACGTTGACAGGTCAATTATCGGGCCTGCCGCCTTTGTTCAAACAAACGTTGTCGGAACCTTCACACTTTTAGAAGCCTTCCGCAAGCATTTTGAAGCAATTGATGAGCCCTCTCTCAAAGCACCAATGCGCTTCCTCCACGTTTCTACCGACGAAGTTTACGGCAGTCTCGGCCCCGATGACCCAGCCTTCACAGAAACAACTGCCTACTCCCCCAACAGTCCCTACTCAGCCTCCAAAGCTGGCAGTGACCACCTCGCCCGCGCCTATTTCCACACCTACGGCGTCCCGACAATTATCACCAACTGTTCCAACAATTACGGCCCCTATCACTTCCCAGAAAAGCTGATTCCATTAATGTGCATCAATATGCTATTGGGCAAACCGCTGCCAGTATACGGCGACGGTCAAAACGTGCGAGATTGGCTTTACGTTCTCGACCACTGCCGTGCTTTAGATGCCGTTATTCACCGTGGTCAGCCTGGGGAAACCTACAATGTTGGCGGCAACAACGAGGTAAAAAATCTCGATTTAGTCAAAATGCTGTGTCAGCTAATGGATGAATTAGCTGAGGATTTACCCGCGCGTCCTTGCGAACAATTGATCACATTTGTCAAAGATAGAGCCGGGCACGATCGGCGTTACGCTATTGATGCCAGCAAAATTAAAACTGAGTTAGGTTGGACTCCCTCAGTAACCGTTGAAGAAGGTTTGCGGCAGACGGTAGAATGGTACTTAGCCCATCGAGAGTGGTGGGAACCCCTGCTTTCGGAGGAATATCAAACTTACTACCGGAAAGTCTACTCTCATTAATCTACTCCTGGACGCACGGGCTACCAAAAACCAGCACCGGTAAAAAACTGGTTTTCAAGCTCAAGAGTGCGTCCAAGAATGGTTTCTGTCTTGCGTTCAAGCTTTACATTTAAACTCTAGGCGCAGAAACCGGGTTTGAGGGAGGAAAATTTTTAGTTGAGTGCGATCGATCAGAGTTAAAAAACCTGTTTTCTTTGGTTTTTGCGCCTAACTTCAGAATTACTTGAGTGAAGGTAATTATCACACATATTTACTCTTGTCAATCTTTGTGAAGATTTAGTGAAAAATCATCACAAACGCATAAATTCAAGTGTTTGTAGCTGATAATTTTAATAGAGTTACAAGGTTAAGTATGTTAGAAGCTTTTAGGAAAAACACAAAGCAGCAATGACCGAAATCAACTGGCTCAAGCACGTCCAAGAACCTAAATACTGGCTGTTAGGCATCGCCTCCGGTTTGATTGCCCTACACCTAACTCTGACTTCCCGAACAAACGACACAGACCTGTTCGGTACAATGTTACTGTTTTGGGGAGTCGTAGCATTTCTCATTTGGGAAAGGCACGAATCCTTAACTTTTGAAAGCGGAATTTTCGCCAGCTTCTTTGGGTCATCGTTAATTGCTTTAATATTGCTCAAAAGTTCGTCGATATCGGGATACGACTTTTTTATCAGAGCAACGCCTTTTTTGTGTGGAATCAGTCTCGCATTGCTGGCTTCTGGAACAAAAGGACTCAAACAATATTGGCAGGAACTTCTAATTCTTGGCTATACAGCTATTCCTCCCGGATTGATCGGAGTATTCGTTGATGTCCCCAAATTAACCGCTAAATTTTCAGCTTTCATCCTGCACTATCTAGGATTTGAAGTGGTGCGGAAAGGGGTTTTTCTAATCCTGGAGAAGGGAAGCGTGGAAGTGAATCACGGCTGTTCCGGGGTGAATGCGATGCTACAATTGTTAGGACTAGCTCTGGTTTTTTTACTGATGTTTCCTACCACTAAGGGTCAGAAAATGGTATTGCCATTCGTGGCAATAATTACTGCATTTGTAGTGAATGCCGCGCGCGTTGGTCTCCTGGCCGTGCTGGTATCGCTATCTCAACCCGAAGCATTTAAATACTGGCACGAAGGAAATGGTTCGGTAATCTTTTCTATGATTGCTGTATTTATTTTCGGGTTATTCTGCTGGTTCGCAATTTTGAAAGACCAACCCCCAAATCAGGAAGGACAGAATTGCTAATGGCTATTACCTCTTGGAAACCACTTAGGCTTTCCCTGTTGGCTGTTACTTTGGGAGGCGTTTTGTTGGTTGCCGGAAAATTGGTTTTCTATCCATCGGACGGCAAGAATGTGGCAACCCCGTTTGAGTTTCCCGAGTCGGTGCCTCTAGCCGATTGGAAACTAAACAAGAGCGCGCTTCTGAAAATTAAGGAAAATTCAGAATTCAAAGCTGCCAGGAAATATGAATATCAAAAAAATAGCATGGCTCTAGAAATAGAGATGCGCTATGCGGTAGACAGCATTGGGGATGTGGAAGGTATGATGAAGGGACATACTATTCTCAAGTCGTATCCTGGTAAACTAGCATTGGCAAACACTCAAAGCGCGGGGTTTCACGGAATTTTGCAACAGCAAAATAGACTGTATTTGAGTTCGTGTATCAATCCTAATGGCAGTGCTACAGTAACTTCCCAACAGTTTAGATATAATCGAAATACTCGCGATTGGCAGCCAAACCGTATTCTGTTTTGGTTGTTGGGTAGGGGAAATATTCAAGACCGACGCTGTTTGTGGACTCAGATGTCTGTGCCTTTGGATAAAACAACTCCAGAAAATGCCAAAAAAATTCTAGAGAATGCTTGGGTTTCTTGGTATGAGTGGTGGCAGCCGCGATTCCCCGAACCTTGACTCGATTCTGTCGATTTTAGCTTTTAGCTTTTAGATTGACTCCACAGGGGAATCTGGAAGCTTGAACAAGAGTCTAAAATTTTTGACTCTCCACGACTGTTGTCGGGGACTTGTATCCGTTCTTTGGGCGGGGTCAAGAGAGATTTTTCTTAACAACAACTCTGATTATTTTATGAATGACTTACAAGGCGAACAAGGTTTTTCTATCTACAGACTGCGTTGGATTGGCTACGGCCTATTAATTTTGTCTGTATTAGATACGATCGCAGTTCTTATACCAGCCAATTTTGGCAATCGTCTCTGGGAATTGCAAACGATTGGGGCTGTAGTGGAACGGGTGCCAGTTCCTTTACTGGCAATGGCGCTGATCTTTTTTGGAGAAGGGTACGATCGCAGAGGTTTGGAAGACGTTTTTTTGAAGGTTTTGTCTTGGGTGTGTCTGCTGCTAGGTCTGCTTTTTCTGTTGATGCTACCTTTGGGAATTTTTGGCACTATCTACGTCAACAACCAAAACAACCAGCAAATTACTACTCAAGCAAACCAACAATTAGCTCAGTTGCAGCAGGTGGAAGAACGGCTGAATAAGGGTAGTCCTGAAGATTTAAGGAATTTGGCGGGGGAACTTACCCGTTTGGGGGTACCAGCGGATACGCAAAACCCACAGCAATTGAAAGAGCAAATTCTTTCTAGAATTACTCCGGCTAAGGAACGGTTACAGACGCAAAGTGCTGCGGTTCAGTCAAATCAGCGCGTGGGGTTATTTAAAAATGCTATTAAGTGGCTGCTGGGCGCGCTGATTTCTAGTGTTTTGTTTTTTACGCTGTGGCGCGGTACTGACTGGGCTCGGTAGTAGTTTGGAGTTTTGAGTTGAGAGTTTTGAGCTAGTAAGGTGCGCCTAGCGCACCCGGAGAGCGTTGTTGAGGACTAAGAGCCGCCCTGTGCACGCAGCCGGCTCAGGAGTGGTGAAGAATACCCTCAAACCCTGCAAATTTTGTTGGGGGAAGCGCTCTTGTTCTTTTCAAAAGATATCGGTAATAAATCTTGTTTATTGCCGATAGCCAACACCTAGAATGAGGCAAATCCGTCGTTAGCGCAGCCCTCGAAGACGATCGCACCTTGATAGGGCTGGAATTGTGCAATCCACAATCCAAAATCTAAAATCCACAATCTAAAATCTAAAATCTAAAATCTAAAATCTAAAATTGATTGATGGTATTTTCTAGTTTGTCGGCAATCCCTTCAATCCAGTTTTCATCTTGTTTTGTGTAGCTGCGGGGTGCGTTAGCACCTAAGATTAAAACGCCTTGGCTGCCGATCGGCTGACAGATAACTCCTTGAGTATTTTCTGGCAAATAGTCAAATTCAATTTTGCCGGGATAAATATTGAGATTTACTAAATAAATTGGTTTGTTTTTGTCGAGCACTCGCTGCAATATCGGTCCTGGTTTGACTTCGGGATTGATGCCTAAAATACCGCGCCGCAATAAAACTTTTCCTTGATACACAATTACGATCGACCTTGTGGCGGTATTTGTCAACAGCAAACGCGACGCCCAGGCTAATTCTATTTTCACAGCATCCGGCAAATCCGGCGCAAATTCAAAACCTTCTTCGCCGATAAGTTTTACGGAATCCGGCGATCGCGCTTGCACCTGCTGCCACAGCAAACCTGTTAAAATCAGCAAAGCGCTAATAATTACTCCCAAAGCGTCCGATCGAGCTTGAGAATCTGTAATTTGCTCTGTCAACAAGCGGTTGACCATTAGCAGCGTACCTGCTAACCCTCCTGCAACTAAGGGCAATTGCCGCAAAACTCTATTGGGATCAGATTTTGTCATTAGTCATTAATCATTAGTCATTAGTCATTGGTAATTGGTAGTTGGTAATTTAACTAATGCCAACTGCCAACTGCCAACTGACTTTATCCTACTTCTCCAATTTCGACAATTCGCTGGAAGAGATAGCCGGTCCCACGGGCGGTGAGAATTAATTCGGGATTGCTGGGGTCGTCTTCCAACTTTGCCCTAAGCCGCGAGATGTGAACGTCCACTACGCGGGTGTCTACGTGGCGTTCGGGCGTGTATCCCCACACTTCCTGCAAAATTTCTGATCGCGAAAAAGGCTCTCCAGAACGGCTGACAAGCAGTTCTAACAAGCTGAATTCCATGCCCGTGAGCCGAATTCGTTCGTCGCCTTTGTAAACTTGGCGCTTGTTGGTGTCAATCCTAATATTGGTGACGTGGATGACTCCGGAACTGGGAATGCCTGATGCTCCGTTTTTGTCAACCCGGCGCAGTACCGAACGGATGCGGGCTTCAAGTTCTTTGGGAGAGAAAGGTTTGACGACGTAATCGTCGGCGCCCAATTCTAAACCGGTGATGCGATCGGCTACGTCTCCCAAAGCGGTTAGCATGATGATAGGCACGTCTGACTCTTTACGCAACTCCTGACAGACGCCATAACCGTCGAGCTTTGGCATCATCACGTCCAAAACCACTAAGTCGGGTTCGGTGTTGCGAAATGTTTCCAGAGCTTCTTCGCCGTCAGCAGCGGTGACGACATCGTAGCCAATCATGGAAAGGCGAGTCTCCAGAATGCGGCGGATACTGGCTTCGTCATCGACTACCAGAATTTTTTCTTTATGGTTTTCCAAGTTACCGAGCACTCCTTAAGTTACATTTCAGATAATGTTATTTTTTTGTACCCTATCATAGAAGACACAAATTGAATCATGTGTAAGGATGGGTCTGAAAGCTTGATAATTGCTTTAACTCAGACTTTTCTAAATGTTAGGGTGACTATTTATCATAGTAAACAATGCCTAAGCCTCGAATACAATATATTTGTCGGGAATGCGGCTATGATTCACCACAATATTTTGGCAGATGTCCTAGCTGTCAGAAGTGGGATTCTTTTGACGAGCAGTTAGAGCAACCTACTGCTGGTGTGCCGCGGGCTGGTTTAACTGGGGTGACAACTAAGACAGTGGGCGGTTCGCCCCCTGATAAGTCGAAGGGTCAACCAAGGGTATCTTTCAGATTATCGCAGATTTCCGACCAAACTCAGTCTCGCTGGCCTTCTGGTTACGGGGAGCTCGATCGAGTTTTGGGAGGCGGGATTGTTCCGGGCTCGCTGGTGTTGATTGGGGGGGAACCGGGAATCGGGAAATCGACGCTGCTGTTGCAGGTGGCGAATATGTTGGCCCGCAAGGATCGGATACTGTATGTCAGTGCGGAGGAGTCCGGCCAGCAGGTGAAGTTGCGATCGCAGCGTTTGGGCGTGGCTAATCCGGTTGAATTGTCAAGTAATGGCGGACATAAATCTGGCAGTAACGGGGAAGTTAAAACAGATTTTGAGGACAATTCAGCGGAGAATTTCTATTTGCTTCCAGAGACGGATTTAGAGGTTGTTTTGCGGGAGTTGGAAGCGCTGAAACCGAATGTGGCGGTGATTGACAGCATCCAAACTATTTATTTTGCTAGTTTAACATCGGCTCCGGGTTCGGTGGCTCAGGTGCGGGAATGTACTTCGGCTTTGATGCAGGTGGCGAAAAGGGAAAATATTACCTTATTTATTGTCGGTCACGTTACGAAAGATGGAGCTTTGGCCGGACCGAGGGTTTTGGAACATTTGGTAGATACTGTACTGTATTTTGAGGGCGATCGCTTTGCTTCTCACCGACTTTTGCGATCGATGAAAAACCGTTTTGGCGCGACTCACGAAATCGGTGTTTTTGAAATGGTAGCCAACGGTTTGCGAGAAGTAAATAATCCGTCGGAGTTGTTTTTAGGGAATAGAGATGAATTTTCTCCCGGTACTTCGACGACTGTTACTTGCGAAGGAACTCGACCGATTTTAGTGGAGATTCAGGCGTTAGTCAGCCCTGCGAGTTTTGGTTCGCCGCGTCGCACTACTACTGGTGTGGACAATGCTAGATTGCAGCAAATTTTAGCTGTTTTGGAGAAAAGGGTGGGGATTCCTTTATCTAAATTAGATGTGATTTTGGCAACGGTTGGCGGGTTGAAGGTGGATGAACCTGCGGCGGATTTGGCAGTTGCGATCGCCGTTGTGGCCAGTTTTCGCGATCGGGTAATCGATGCGCGCACAGTTTTGCTTGGAGAAGTTGGTTTGGGGGGACAGGTGCGGCCGGTTTCCCAATTAGAATTGCGGCTGAGGGAGGCGGCGAAATTGGGTTTCAAAAGGGCGATTATTCCTAAAAATCAACCGGTTCCGGAGTTGGGGATGGAGATTATTCCAGTGGCTAAGGTAATCGATGCAATTATTGCCGCGATTCCTGCTACACCGGCTCAGTTGCAGTCTGGTGATCTGGAATTACAGTCTGTTGATTTGGAGGAAGAAGATTTGTTTAATTGAGTTAGAATACAGATGTTTGAAATTGATAGTAAGGAGCCACGAATTATGTATCAAGTAGACATTGTTGAGGCAAAAGAAAAGCTTCTGGAATTAATCGAAGCGGCAATGAGAGGCGAAGAAGTTGCGATTACTCAAGATAACCAGCCTGTTGTAAAATTGGTAGGAATTCCCAAACAAGCTAAACCCAATCGGCAAGCAGGAAGTGCCAAAGGAATGGTTTGGATGTCCGATGATTTTGACGAACCGCTAGAAGAGTTTAAGGAGTACATGGAATGAGATTGTTGTTGGACACTCATGCCTTTATTTTGATGCTTATGCGCGGCTGTGGTGAATTAAGTTAGTGCAAAAATAAAGAGGCAAAAAGGAGGTAATAGCAACGTGAGCGTTAGATTACATCCCCATGCTCAAGCACGATTGATTGAGCGAGGTGCAACTGAGGCAGAAGTAATTGCTACTGTTGAAAGTGGCACAACTTTTCCGGCTCAATTTGGCCGAACCGGATTTAGGCGCAACTTTTCCTTCAATGCTGAGTGGCAGGGAAAAGTTTATGCTATGAAGAAAGTGGAGGCGATCGCAGCCCCAGAAGGCGAAGACTGGATAATTATCACTGTAATTGTCAAATTCTTTTGAGCAGGAGGTTCCATGAAACTGACTTACGATCCAAGATACAACGTAGCTTATATATACCTGAAAGAAAAAACCACACAGGTAAAAACTATCCAGGTTAGCGAGCAAATGAATGTGGATATTGCCCCCGACGGTACTATTTATGGAATTGAATTACTCAATGCCAATCAACAATTAGGGGCGGATAGTCAAGGAAAACTGATTGTTGTCAACGAAGCTTTAGGAGAATATTCCGAAATTCAGCTTGCACTTTAATGGCATTGAAAACAATCAGTAAAAATGTGGTTGCTGGATGAATGCTAGGAGTAATATCAAATGATTCAAACTAACTGGCAATGCGTACACACCCTTTACGGGCATTCAAGCTCGGTAACTTCTGTTGTCATCACTCCAGACGGACAGACTGTAGTTAGCGGAAGTGCTGACAGCACAATTAAGCTGTGGAACCTCAACACAGGGCAAGAACTTCACACTTTATCAGGACATTCACAAGGGGTTAGATCCATTGCCCTCGCCCCTGATGGACAAACTCTTGCTAGCGGCAGTAAGGACAAAACTATCAAGCTTTGGAATCTCAGCACTAAAGAGGAAATTTACACCATCACCGGACATTCAGACATAATTACTTCTGTAGTTATCAGCCCCGACGGGAAGACTCTGGCAAGTGCCAGTGAAGACACAACTATCAAACTTTGGAACCTTAGAAATGGAGAAGAAATTCGGACTTTAAAGTGGCCAGTAGAAGTATTTTATAGTTTAGATATCTTATTCAGCCATGACGGAAATATTTTACTCAGTAGCAGTGGAGATGATTGTGTTTCTCTAAGTGCAGTAGCTTTTAATTTAATCACAGGAGATGAAATCTGGACAAAGAATTGGCAGGAGGGTATGGACTCTGTTTGTGCCCTGGCTGTCCGCCCTGATGGAGCAACTTTTGCTACCTTAGACTGTGCCGGAACTATCAAGTTGTGGAATCTTGATACAGGAACAGAAATTTATACTCTTGCGGAAAATTCAATGGGAAGCTTCTGCTTAGCTGTTAGCCGTGATGATAAAATTATCGCAACTGGTGGAAGCGATGGTGAGAACGCAGATTATGATAGCGAACCCGGAACGATAGAACTTTGGAATCTAGAGGCTAGAGAGAAGATTTGTACTCTTTTAGGACACACATGGGGAGTTTACTCTGTGGCTTTTAGCCCGGATGGGCAGACTCTGGTTAGTGGAAGTGATGACAAAACTATCAAGATTTGGCAACGGGATTTATAAGCACGGGAAATTTTGTATAATTTTTAATTGGCCTTTTAACTGAAAAATGAACCAGAGAAAAAAACAGCGCAAAAATCAGTGGTCAAATGAACTAAACGACATCATTCGAGGTGCATCGGGCGGCTTTTTGTTCGGAATTCCCCTGCTTTATACGATGGAGGTTTGGTGGATCGGTTCGTATACTACACCAGCGGAAATGTCGATCGCGATCGCAACTACTTTTCTCGTCGTTTTCTTGCTGACTCGCACGGAAGGTTTTCGCAAAACTCAAGACATCCGCTGGCTAGATGCTGCAATCGATACCGTAGTAGCGATCGCCATTGGCATTGTTTGTGCGGCTTTTATCCTATTTTTGCTCAGGGAAATTACGCCGGAGACTCCGCTGCATGAAACTTTGGGGAAAATCATCTTTGAAGGCCTGCCGTTTGCCTTGGGAGTAGCCCTGGCCAACGGTTTCTTGAGCGGCGATCGCTATCAAAGTTCAGACAGTGAACAGGAACCTACAATTAATGCAACTCTAGCAGATATCGGCGCTACTTTAATCGGCGCGATGATCATTGCTTTTAACATCGCCCCAACTGACGAAATTCCCATGCTAGCGGCAGCTATTTCGCCGCCTTGGCAATTAGCAATTATCGCCACTTCGCTGCTAATTTCTTACGGTATAGTATTTGTAGCAGGCTTTACTTATCAAGCAAAAAGGCAGCAGCAGCAAGGGATTTTTCAGCGTCCCCTCAGCGAAACTGTCATGGCCTATTTAGTGTCCCTGGCGGCTTCTGCATTTATGATGTTTTTCTTCCACAAACTCACTTTTGACGACCCGTGGTCGCTTTGGTTGAACTATACGTTAGTATTGGGATTGCCGGCGGCTGTTGGCGGCGCGGCGGGGAGGTTGGCGGTATGAGTGAAAGCAATAACGAACAGCAACACAAAAGAACTTTTGCTGAATGGGTGACATTTGCGATCGCCTGCTTGATCCTTTTTACCCTCACCGGACTCGTAATCTACAACTGGGTGACTAAAAAAGACGAACCTCCGATTATTTCTGTCACTCGGAACACGCCTATTCGTGAAACTCAAGGGCAATTTTATGTACCGTTTACAGTGACAAACACGGGCGGCGAAACGGCAGAATCAGTTCAAATTAGTGCCGAACTGCGGGTCAACGGCGAAGTTGTGGAATCCGGCGACCAACAAATTGATTTTTTGTCAAGTGGCGAAACTCAAGAAGGAGCTTTTATCTTCAGTCGTAACCCCAGTCAAGGTGAATTGATTGTGCGATCGAGCAGTTATAAACTACCTTAGTAGTGCTAAAGAAGTAAGGATACATTGTACCGATCTACAAAATAGCCGATGGCACCGATGTCATTTTCTAGCGATTAGGAAAAAGACAAGGTTTTTCCGGTAGTGCCCTAGAAGTAATGATGCTAGATTAGCAGTAGTTCTTGCTAATCTATCCCTGACTATGCCTCTTTGTCCTAACTGTTCTTCTTGCCAGACTGTCAAAAACGGTCGCATTCACAACAGTAAACAACGGTTTAAGTGTGTTAAGTGCGTTAAGTGCGATCAGCAGCAATTCGTTGAACCTCCGCATTCATAAAATGATTGCCCAGCAGACAAAAGAACTAATTGAGCCATTGTTGTTAGAAGGTATTTCACTTGCCGGGATTGCTCGTGCGATCGAGATTTCTCAGCAATGCCTCCAAACTTACGTTAATGAGAAATATGCTGAGGTATCCCGAAGCCTGATTGATTGAAGCCCTATGAGAAGCAAGTTATTTACCTGTCTTTTTACTCTCCATATTTAAATCCGCTTGAAAGCAGAAGAGTCTAAGCTACAAAATATCTACGTTCGGTTGGAGCACGTAAGTAGTGACACCTAAGCGTCAGCATTTGTACGGATTCGACTCGCTCACTCTCAAAGCTCTTAAAAATTGGTTTACTCATTGTTGTTACTCTACCTCATACACTTGAAAACCACTGTAAACAAAGGTGGGCCGGATCTGTTTTAAAAAGCCAAAATCTCTCCTAGCAATGATTACGGGCTAAACCTGCCCCTACAGCCCATTTATATTTTTTTGCGCCTATCTACTTAGGGGCGGCATGTGGTATCCTATTTAGAGATAAAGGGTCATCTATTTTGCCAAAGTAAAGACATTTTTTAAGGTAATTAACGAAAAAACATTTTTTTCATGCTTGAATGTTAAAACAAGAATGAAAGTGTTAGCGAAAATGCCCTCAATATTTACTGTCGTACAGCATCAAATACTATAGTGTTAAGATAGGTTCAATATTTATGAATATCACAGCAAATTACAAGCTCCTCGAAAAACTTAATGAGGGTTTAAATACAGTAGTTTATCGCGCCGAGAGGAAGGAAGATCGGAGTCCTGTAATTATCAAGCTCCTTAGAGGTGAGTATCCTACGGTCGAAGAGATTATGCAATTGAGACATGAATATGAAATCTCCCGACATCTCAATTTAGAAGGGATTGTCAAGACCTATGGATTGGAAAATGATCGTAATGGTCTAGCACTGATATTGGAAGATTCACGAGGAGAAGCCCTCAAAAAGTTTTTGAATAGTCGCCCACTTGAACTCAAAGAGTTTTTGGGAATTGCTATTCAGTTAGCAGATACTCTGGGGAAATTGCATGACAACCAAATTATTCATAAAGATATTAAGCCAACAAATATCATCATCACTCCTGCTAGCCTCGACGTAAAAATTACTGACTTTAGCATTGCCACGCGATTGTCGAGAGAAACCCAAACACTCAGCCATCCCACTTTACTAGAAGGCACAATCGCTTATATATCACCAGAGCAAACAGGGCGGATGAATCGCTCACTTGACTACCGCACCGACTTCTACTCTTTAGGTATCACATTCTATGAAATGCTGTGCGGTGAAGTGCCATTTAAGGCTACAGATCCGATGGAATTAGTTCACTGCCACATCGCTAAACAGCCTGTCCCGCTCTGGCACATGATCTCGGCAAAAGAGGAAAACAGCAGAGTAGAAATTACGAGTGACACTCGCCAATCTCAAATTCAAAATGACGAGATTATCAAAGCAATTTCTGACATTGTGATGAAATTATTAGCCAAAACTGCTGAAGATAGATATCAAAGTGCTTATGGTCTGAAAGCCGATCTAGAACAATGTCTCAATCACTTACAACAAACTGGCAAAAATTGTAACTTTATTCCGGGTGAGCGTGATAAGTCCGGTCGATTTCTGATTCCACAAAAACTGTACGGACGAGAAACGCAAGTAGCCCATCTAATGGAGGCTTTTGACAGAGTTAGTGCTGGAACAGCCGAGATGATGCTAGTTTCCGGTTACTCAGGAATAGGTAAATCTTGCTTAGTTTATGAAATCCACAAACCCATTGTCGGAGCCAGGGGTTATTTTATCGCAGGCAAGTTTGACCAATTTAAGCGTAACATTCCCTATGCAGCTTTAATTCAAGCTTTTGAAGAACTAATTCGCCAACTCTTAACAGAAAGTCCTGAAAAAATCAACTTTTGGAGACTGAAGATTTTAAATGAGTTAGGTCCAAATACTAGAGTGATCATTGACGTTATTCCCGAGTTGGCATTGATCGTTGGCAACCAACCTGAAGTTTCTCAATTAGGGGCAAGCGAATCACAAAACCGTTTCAATCTTGCCTTTAAACAATTCATTCATATTTTTACCCAAAAAGCACATCCGCTCGTTTTATTTTTAGATGATTTGCAGTGGGTAGATTCTGCTTCATTAAAATTGATTCATGTGCTGCTAACTGACTCAGATAGCCAATATTTATTGGTAATTGGAGCCTATCGAGATAACGAAGTCAGTCCAACTCATCCTTTAATGCAGACTTTAGATAGTATTTATTGCTGTGGCTCAATAATAAATAATATCGTCCTCCAACCGTTGACACTTAGTACAGTCAATCAATTAGTCGCTGACACTTTGGGTGACAACTGCTCATCAGCAGTTCCCTCTCTTGCTTGTTTTTCTGAGCAACACGGACAAATTGAGGGGGAAAGTTGGGTTGCTAAAAACAAGAACACTGAAAGAGAAAAGTGTAAGTTATTAGCTGAGTTAGTTTTCAATAAAACTCAAGGAAATCCCTTTTTTCTAACTCAAATGCTCACATCTCTTTACACAGACAAACTGTTGAGATTTGACTTCAGCATTGGTAGTTGGGCGTGGGACCTGGGAAAAATTCAAACTATTGGAATTGCAGATTATAATGTCGTCGAACTCATAGCCAGAAATATTCAAAAACTGCCTCCAGATACCCAAAAAGTTTTAAAGTTAGCAGCTTGTATTGGCAACCGCTTTAATTTAGAGGTTTTGGCAATAGTAAGTGAAAAATCTATATCAGAAACAGCATCTGCTTTATGGGAGGCGCTTCAGGCAGGTCTAATTTTGCCCATCGGCGAAAGTGCCTCTAAACTTCCTTTACTCTTCAATGGTAATGAGTCATTGGTAATGGGGAGCGATCAAGGAACCCAATCAGAAATTAATACTTACAAAGTATCATACAAATTTTTGCACGATCGCGTGCAGCAAGCGGCTTATTCTCTGATTCCTTCTGACGAGCAAAAAGCTACCCACCTAAAAATTGGTCAACTACTGTGGCAGAATACAAATCAATACGACTTAGAAGAAAATATTTTTGATATTGTTAACCAGCTCAATGTGGGAGTAGAATTCATTACCGAGCAAGAAGAAAAATACAAGCTGGCTAGATTAAATTTAATAGCTGGTCGAAAAGCTAAAGCAGCCACAGCTTATGAAGCTGCTGTCACGCTACTAAAAGTAGGGTTAGAACTCTTAGCAGAAAACAGTTGGCACAGTAACTATGACCTTACCCTCGCACTATATGTAGAAGCAGTGGAGGCGGAATATCTCAATACCAACTATGAAAGGTCAGCCACTCTTGCGGAAGTCGTTCTGCAACAAGCTAACACGCTGCTCGAAAGAGTGAAAGTATACGAGCTACAAATCCAGTTTTATATGGCTCAAAATCAGATGTTAAAAGCCATTAATACTGGGCTGCAAGTGCTGGATATGCTGGGTGTTTCCTTATCAAATGACGAAGGTGACGGCGGCTTTGTGGTTGGATTGCCAAAGCTCGCGGACTTAGACAAGATCCCAGAAATGACAGACCCTTACAAGATAGCGGCTTTAAGGATACTGATGTCCCTTGTTTCTCCTGCTTACGCTGCCAAACCCGAAATTTTGCTCCCGCTTGCAGTGACTCTAGTTAAAATCTGCGTGGAACACGGTCATTCCCCTCTTGCCGCTTTTGCGTATGTTTTTTATAGCATAATACTGTGTTCAGCCATCGGGGAAATAGATGCTGGATATCATGCAGGTCAGCTAGCGTTAAAGCTGTTGGATAAATTTAACGCCAATTCGCTTAAATGTAAAGTCTACCAATTATTTAACGGTTTTGTCGTACATTGGAAAAAGCCAGCTAAAGAAGCCTTGCCATTTTTAATATCAGGGTTGCAAAGTGGGCTGGAAACGGGAGATATAGAATATGCTGGTTATTGTGTTACTGTTTATTGTGCCAGCCTATTTTTGACCGGGCAACGATTAGACATTGTAGAAGAGGAACAAGAGCAATATCTTGATTTAGCGCTCAAGCTAAAACAAGACTATTCTATATATTACATCCAGATATTTCATCAATTGACACTAAATCTTCAAAATGAAGCTGAGATTAAATGTCAGTTAGTGGGGCAAAGTTTTAATGAAACACAAATGATACCGATTTTTATTGAAACTAACAATAGAATTCTGCTATTTATTGCTTATCTCGCCAAGACCATTCTCTTTTATCTGTTTAAAGATTCTAAGAATGCCGTTGCCAACGCCAGTTTAGCCGCAGAACACGCAGTCAGTGCGCTCGGTATGGTAGTTTCTGCTCCTCACAACTTCTATTATTCGCTGGCTCTCCTTGCTCAGTATCCCAAAGATTCAAGCTCGGAGCAACAAGAATACTTGGCGATTGTCGATGAAAATCAACAAAAAATGCAGAAATGGTCATTTGATGCCCCGTCTAATTTCCAGCATAAATATGAGCTTGTGGAGGCTGAGAAAGCACGGATTCAAGGACAAATTGTAGAAGCAATGGAATATTATGACCGAGCTATAAAGGGAGCTCAAGAACAAGGATACATTCAGGAAGAAGCACTAGCATCGGAACTAGCAGCCGAGTTTTATTTCTCCCTAGGCAGAGACAAGTTTGCTCGAATCTATCTGACACAAGCTTACTACGGATATATTCGTTGGGGAGCAAAAAGTAAAGTTAAAGATTTAGAGTCTAGATATCATTTGGTATTTTCCGAGATGCTGATGCGAGAATCTATAGGCATAGAGATTAATAGGACAACAACAACATCGACCACGGGAGGAAGTTCGGCGGTTTTGGATTTGTCCAGTGTGAACAAAGCATCTCTGGCTTTGGCTGAGGAAATAGTTCTCGATAAGTTGCTAGATAAGTTACTTAAAATTGTGATGGAAAATGCTGGAGCTACAACTGGCTGCCTGATTTTAGATAAAGATGGAAAGTTAGTGATAAAAGCTACAGGTGTTGTGGAGAGAGATGCGGTTGTATTGTGTTCAGAATCACCCGTTGAAAATAGTGAGAACCTGCCCCTTTCCCTAATTAATTATGTGCGTACAGCTAAAGAAAATGTGGTATTAAATGATGCAGGAGTGTCACAAAGATTCATAAACGATCCTTACATCCTAAAAACCAAACCGAAGTCCATATTATCTATGCCTATTATTAATCAAGGCAAGCTGATTGGCATTGTTTATTTGGAGAATAATATAACAAGTGGTGCTTTTACCATGGAAAGGGTGGAGGTATTAAAAATACTGTCTTCACAGATAGCTATATCCCTTAAAAATGCAATGCTCTATGGGAGATTGGAAAGCGCTACTCAAAACTTGAAAACAGCTAATGAACAATTAGAGGATTACAACCAAACGCTTGAACAAAAAGTAGAACATAGGACTCTGGAGCTAAACCAAAAAAATAGCCTGCTGAGAGAACAAGCAATTCAACTTGAACTCACCCTAAAAGAATTGCAAGCCACACAAACTCAGCTAATTCAAACTGAAAAAATGTCAAGTCTGGGGCAAATGGTTGCTGGTATTGCTCACGAAATTAACAACCCAATTAACTTTATATACGGCAATCTTACCCCCGCTAACGACTATTTTCATGACTTGCTGGGGTTGCTGAATCTCTATCAGGAGCAATTGCCTAATGCAACTCCTGAAATTCAGAATTTTGCCGACAATATCGATCTGGAATTCTTAACTTCCGATTTTCCTAGACTGCTTGATTCGATGCAGCTAGGGGCAGAACGCATCCGCCAGATTGTCTTGTCGCTGCGGAATTTCTCGCGTTTGGATGAGGCGGAAATGAAACCAGTAAATATTCATGAAGGGATCGAGAGCACTCTGCTACTGTTGCAAAATCAGCTAAAAGCTAAGCCAGACCATCCTGGAATTGAAATTATTAAAGAGTATGGTCAGCTCCCTGAAATAGAATGCTACGCCGGCTTCCTGAACCAAGTATTTATAAATATACTCAGCAATGCGATTGATGCTATAGAGGAATCATTAGCGACTTCTCCTATAGCATCAAGGGCTAAGAAAAAATCCCAAGTTCGTATTCGTACCAGTGTTATAAATAGTAACCAAGTAGAGATTCGGATTGCCGACAATGGAGCGGGGATGACAGAGGAAGTAAGGCAGAAGGTTTTTGACCCTTTCTTTACTACGAAACCTGTCGGATCAGGCACTGGTTTGGGGTTGGCTATTAGCTACCAAATTGTAGTAGAAAAACATCATGGTAGACTGGCTTGTATTTCCGCGCCTGGACAGGGAGCAGAGTTCGTGATTGAGATTCCACTCAAGCAGGGAACTGAGCGCTTGGGGGGGGGTAAAGCGCAACTACGTACCTGACTTAAGGGTTGATTCAAAGGTACGTAGTGGCGCTTGGGCGCTCTTTGGGGGCTAAAGCCCAACTACGTACCTAAATGTAGATGAAATAGTGACCGCGATCGCACAGATACCGCGATTAACATATATCATAAAGTGATTAGGCGATCGCAGCAAAAGTTTACCGAGCTTAGCTTTATTGGGTGGTGCTAGGCGCTATCACCCCCATCTGACTACCAATTTATTTAAATAATTTAAGCCTGTTGGTTATGGTCTGCTATTAACTCCCCAACTCGGATGGGAACGGAGCAAAAAACTCAAAAAAACTCAGGATTTCCCTATCTAAGGAAGAAGAAAATGCTAGGTAATTTCCAAGATACTTGCATTCACCAGTTATTTGAGTTCCAAGTAGAGCGATCGCCTGACGCTATTGCAGTAATTTTTGAAGGCCAGCAGCTAACTTATCAAGAGTTAAACTCCCAAGCTAACCAGTTAGCGCATCATCTGAAGAATCTGGGTGTAGGGCCAGAGGTATTGGTCGCAGCCTGTGTGGAGCGATCGCTAGAGATGGTTGTAGGTCTATTAGGCATTCTCAAAGCTGGCGGAGCTTATGTACCGCTAGATCCGCACTATCCGCAAAACAGGCTGGCGTTCATGTTGGAACATTCCCAAACGCCGGTTTTGCTTACACAACAACATTTAGCCGAGTCTCTACCCGAACACCAAGCGCGTGTCATCTGCTTGGATGGGAATTCACAAACATTAGATCGCTTCAGCGAAGAAAACCCAGACAGCGGGGTGACACCGGATAATTTAGCTTATGTGATTTACACCTCCGGCTCTACTGGTCAACCCAAGGGAGTAGCGATCGAGCATCGCGGTGCAGTTAACACACTCCTCGATATTAACTACCGCTTTGAAGTCGGAGCAGGCGATCGCGTCTTAGCTCTATCCTCCCTCAGTTTCGACCTATCTGTATATGACATTTTCGGCTTGCTGGCTGCGGGAGGAACGGTTGTTATCCCCCAACCGTCAGCATCGCCAGATCCCGCTCACTGGGTCGATCTGATCGCGCAAGCACAAGTCACCATCTGGAACTCCGCACCCGCCTTGATGCAGATGCTGGTGGATTATGCCGCTAGTCATAGCAAAGATTTACCCTCATCTGTGCGATTAGTCCTTCTCAGCGGTGATTGGATACCGCTGACCTTGCCAGGTCAAATCAAAGCTTTAATTTCTAGCTCGGTGTCCGAAAGTTTAGACTTAGATATTGCAACTCAATTGAAGAGGACGGGCAAGATGCCCATCCCACAAGAAAAATCAGCCTCTGGTGGTGGGGTGGGCGTCCCGCCCGCCCAGGGCCTTGATGCAATATCTGAGCTCAGCCCGGCTTCAACCCCTGCTGTTATTGGCTTAGGAGGTGCAACCGAGGCTTCCATTTGGTCGATTTTATATCCCATCGAAACCGTTGACCCGAAATGGAAAAGCATCCCTTACGGTCGGTCAATGACCAACCAGCATTTTTACGTGCTCAACGAAGCGATGGAGCCATGTAACGAGGGAGAGGTAGGGGAGCTTTATATTGGGGGAATTGGTTTAGCTAGATGCTATTGGCGAGATGAGGAAAAGACCAACAAGCGCTTCATCACTCATCCTCATACAGGCGATCGCCTTTACTGTACAGGCGATTTAGGTCGCTATCTACCCGATGGCAACATAGAATTTCAAGGTCGCATCGACCACCAAGTTAAAATTCGCGGCTTCCGCATCGAACTCGGCGAGATTGAAGCCGTGCTGGGACAACACCCAGACGTGCAGGTAGCCGTGGTAGCAGCACAAGAGGATGTACCCGGACAGAAGCGCTTGATAGCTTATGTTGTTTCCAAAGTCACCGCAGAACGCACACCCTTCAAAAGCGAGTGTTTAGCGGAATTTGACGGCGATCGCTCAGTTAAACTACAAACAGAAGACATATCTATCGGTGGTATCGGCGTAGTTGGAGTTCCAGATAATTGCTCAACAAGCCAGCGCGTTCGCCTGCGTCTAATGCTACCGGGAGATGCCGAAGAGCGATGTTTTGAGGGAACTGTCGCTTGGTGTCAGGGAAATCAGGCGGGAATTGAGTTATCTCTCACACCCACTGAAGAAGCTGTGATTCAGCAGAGCATAGACCATCTCTTAGAAACTCAAGGGTTCTTAAAATTTTTGCAACGCACCGCTGCAGGCAAGTTGCGTAACTTCCTGAAAGATAAGTTGCCCGACTATATGGTGCCATCCAGCTTTATATTCCTGAAATCCTTGCCACTAACGCCCAACGGCAAAATAGACCGCCAGAAGTTACTAGCGCCTGCCGTTAAAATTCCCGAAGTAGGACAAGATTATGTAGCACCTCAAACTCCTGTCGAAGAGGTAGTGGCAGGAATCTGGGCTGAAGTCCTAGGACTAGAGCGGGTTGGTATCCGCGACAACTTTTTGCAATTGGGCGGTCACTCTCTGCTAGTCACGCAGATTGCCACTCGAATGCGAGACACTTTCCAGGTGGAATTACCGTTGCGTACCTTGTTTGAGTCTGCCACAGTCGCCGACCTTGCTCACAATCTGGAAATTGCCAGTCAAAAAGCTCCGATACCCCAGGCTCCGCCGATTCAACCAATTTCCCGGAATCAGGACTTGCCTCTGTCATTCAGCCAGCAACAACTGTGGTTTTTATGTCAACTGGCTCCCGATACGCCCTTCTATAACGAACCGATTACCATTCGTTTACCTGGTTCGGTCAACATCCCCGCACTAGAGCGCAGCATCAGCGAAATCATCAAGCGTCACGAAATTTTGCGAACTACCTTTGCTCTCGTGGATGGGCAACCAGTGATGGTGATTCAAGATACCTTGAATTTTACGTTGCCAGTGGTGAATCTTGGGGAATTTCCAGAGACAGAACGAGAGTCTGAAGCTTTGCGGCTGGCAACTTTGGAAGCGAAGCAGCCTTTTGACCTCGCTCAAGGGCCGCTGGTGCGGGCTACTCTCATGCAGTTGGGCGAGGCGGATTACAGGTTGTTCCTGACCATACACCACATCGCGATCGATGCTGTTTCTCTATACAGCGTGTTGTTGAAGGAACTGGCGACACTCTACAGCGCGGTTTCTTTGGGCTTGCCATCCTCCCTCCCAGAACTGGCGATTCAGTTTGCGGACTTTGCTTATTGGCAGCGGCAATGGCTACAGGGAGAAGTGCTCGAAAACTTACTCCGATATTGGAAGCAGCAACTAGCGAATCTCCCAACACTGCCACTGCCGACTGACCGAATGCGATCGCCAGTGCAGACTTTTCGGGGTGCGAGGCAATGTTTAGCCCTACCTCTGAGGCTAACCGAGATGCTTAAGGATCTGAGTCGTAGGGAGGGTGTCACTCTCTTTATGACGTTGATGGCAGCGTTCCAGACCTTGCTCTACCGCTATACGGGGCAGACCGACATTCCTGTGGGTACTGTCGCGAACATCCGCAACCGACAAGAGCTAGAAGGGATGATTGGTTACTTCCTCAACACTTTAGTTCTGCGTACTGACCTTTCTGACAACCCCAGTTTTAAGGAACTGCTGGTGAGGGTACGGGAGGTGACATTAGGGGCTTATGCTCACCAAGAATTGCCCTTCCAGAAGCTAGTGGAAGAAATACAGCCAGAGCGGAAGCTGAGCCATAACCCTCTATTTCAAGTCGCATTTGTCCTCGAACCCCCGCTTGCGGAAATGGATGGGTGGACGATTAGCCAGCTAGATGTCGATACCGGCGCGGCAAAGTTTGATCTGTACCTTGAGCTTGATCAGAGACCATCGGGCATCATTGGTCGCCTTGAGTACAACACTGACTTATTTGATGCGGCAACCATCACCAGGATGTTGGGGAATTTTCAGGCTTTACTAGAAGGCATTGTCGCTAACCCAGACCAGAAAATTGCAGAGTTGCCCCTCTTGACTGAGTTTGAACGGCAGCAATTAGTGGCATGGAATGATACCGAAACAGATTACCCTAAAGATGCGTGCATACACGAGTTGTTTCAAAAGCAGGTAGAGCTCACGCCCGACGCGATCGCATTAGTCTTTGAAGATGAGCAACTTACCTATCAAGAGCTGAATCAACGAGCGAATCAATTAGCACATCACCTTCGGAATTTAGGTGTGGGGCCAGAGGTATTGGTGGGTATCTGTGTAGAGCGTTCCTTGGAAATGGTAGTGGGACTACTGGGCATTCTCAAAGCTGGTGGGGCTTATGTGCCGTTAGACCCAGCGTATCCCCCAGAGCGTTTGGTCTTCATGCTAGAAGATGCCGAAGTACCAGTGCTGCTGACTCAGGCGCGGTTGGTGAAATCTCTTCCCAAACATCAAGGGCGTATCGTTGGCGTAGATACAGACTGGGAAATCATTGAGCGACAGAGCGAGGAAAATCTAATCAGTGAGGTGAAGCTCGATAACCTCGCTTATGTCATCTACACCTCTGGCTCTACTGGTAAGCCCAAGGGAGTGGCGATCGAGCATCGCAATGCAGTTGCTCTGTTGTATTGGGCAAGACAGACTTTTAATCCAGAGGATTTTGCTGGAGTTTTGGCTTCAACCTCTATTTGCTTTGATCTGTCAGTCTTCGAGCTGTTTGTTCCCCTAAGCTGGGGTGGCAAAGTCATTTTGGCAGAGAACGCATTGCATTTGCCCACATTGTCCGCCGCTCTAGATGTCACTCTGATCAATACAGTTCCCTCTGCGATCGCTGAGTTATTGAGAATGGACGGCATACCTTCTTCTGTCCGCACCGTCAACCTGGCGGGTGAACCCCTTCCCAATAAACTCGTACAGCAGGTGTATGAACACCACACAGTGCAAAAGGTCTTCAACCTTTATGGCCCTTCCGAAGACACCACCTATTCCACATATACTTTAGTGAAGAAAGGGGGTAACGAGTCACCATCCATCGGTCGCCCCATTGCCAATACACAGGTCTATATTCTAGATGCCCAAAAACAGCTTGTCCCGATCGGTGTTCCCGGAGAGTTGTATATTGGCGGTGCTGGTTTAGCACGGGGCTATCTCAACAGGCCCGAACTAACTGCCGATCGCTTTATTCCCAACCCCTTTAGCAACGAACAGAGCAAGCGCTTGTATAAAACTGGTGACTTAGCCCGCTACCTACCCGACGGCAATATCGAATTTCTCGGCCGCATCGACCATCAAGTAAAAATTCGCGGCTTCCGCATCGAACTCGGCGAGATCGAGGCCGTATTGAGCAAACACTCGGATGTGCAGGAGTCTCTTGTTATCAACCGCGAGGATGCCTCCGGCAACCAACGTCTAGTCGCTTATATTACTTCTAACCTCACACCAGAACGAGTGCCTTATCAGAGCGTGTGTCTGACCGAATTTCGCGGAAATCCAGCGCTGGAACTTCGTACAGAAGACATTTCCATCGGTGGTGTCTGCATAGTAGGCGTACCAGAGGCTTATCAACCTGGTCAACCTGTCCGCCTCTACCTGCGTCTACCTGGTTTGAGTGAGGAGCAATGGTTGGAAGGCAGGATCGTCTGGCGACAAGGGGAGCAATGTGGGATTGTGTTTGCCCTCACCCGAACTGAGCAGGCTCTAGTTCAACAAAGCATAGAGTATCTTATGGAAACTCAGGGCTTCTTGAAAGTTTTGCAACGCACAACAGTCGGGAGCTTACGCAACTTTCTAAAGCAGAAACTGCCTGACTATATGATTCCTTCCAGCTTTGTATTTTTGAATCATTTGCCGCTCACACCAAACGGTAAAGTAGACCGCAAATCACTACCAGCTCCCGATGCTATTAACCCACAGTTGGAAACAACTTATGTCGCCCCCCAAAGTGAAATAGAACAAGCTATTGCTACAGTTTGGCAACAGGTATTACACTTAGAAAAAGTAGGTGTAGATGATAATTTCTTCGATCTAGGTGGTCATTCATTACTGATGGCTCAGGCTCATAGTCAACTGAGAGAAGTGGTGGACAAAGAGGTTTCAATCATTGAAATGTTTAAATATCCAACCATCAGCTCTTTGGCGAAATATTTAAATGAGGAGCCGGAGGAAAAATCCTCGGCTGCGTCAAGTCAAGATCGCGTCAAAAAACAAAAAGAGGCAATCAATCGCCAAAAGCAAAAACAACGCTTGCAAGGAAAGAATAAAAATGGACAACTCTGAAACTCCCGACTCTATAGAAGGTATCGCTATCATCGGCATGGCAGGTCGTTTTCCTGGTGCTAAAAATGTTGATGAGTTCTGGCAAAACCTACGTGATGGTGTGGAATCTATTTCTTTCTTCTCCGAACAAGAACTAGAATCTTTGGGTATTGACGAATCAGTGGTGCGTGACCCACGCTATGTAAAAGCAAGAGGGGTACTAGAAGATATTGAGTTGTTTGATGCTTCATTCTTTGGGTTTAATCCTAGAGAAGCTGAAATCACAGATCCACAACACCGCTTTTTCTTGGAGTCGGCTTGGCAGGCTCTAGAAAGTTCTGGCTACAACTCAGAAACTTACGAAGGTTCGATAGGAGTTTACGCAGGCGCAGGGAGTTTCAATACTTATTTTTTGAATAACCTTTATCCTAATCACCAGCTTAGAGAATCCGTTGGAGATTTCCAACTTGCGATCGCCAATGAGAAAGATTTCCTGTCAACTCGCGTTTCTTACAAATTAAACTTGAAAGGACCGAGTATTACTGTCCAAACAGCCTGTTCTACTTCATTGGTTGCTATTAGCATGGCTTGCCAAAGCTTGCTGAATTACCAATGCGATATGGCTTTGGCTGGTGGCGTTTCTATAGGCGTTACCCAAAAGGCAGGATATTTTTATAAAGAGGGGATGATTCTTTCGCCAGACGGACACTGTAGAGCCTTTGATGCTAAGGCACAGGGAACTGTGAGCGGTAGCGGTGTAGGAATTGTGGTTTTGAAAAGATTAGAGGAGGCGATCGCAGACGGAGATTACATTCATGCGGTGATTAAAGGTTCTGCGCTCAATAATGATGGTGCTTTCAAAATTGGCTACACAGCTCCCAGTATAGATGGTCAGGCGCAGGCGATCGCAGATGCTCTGGCGATCGCAGAAATTCCCCCTGAAACCGTCAGCTATATAGAAGCTCACGGAACCGGAACACCCCTCGGCGATCCGATCGAAATTGCCGCGCTGACGCAAGCTTTCTCACTCGAAACTAAGAAAAAAGGCTTTTGTGCGATCGGTTCTGCCAAATCCAATATCGGACATTTGGATACTGCTGCTGGTGTCACTGGCTTAATCAAAACTGTCCAAGCTCTCAAACACCAATTAATACCACCTAGCTTGCATTTTGAACAAGCCAATCCCAAGATTGATTTTGCCAACAGTCCCTTTTACGTTAATACTAAACTTTCCGAATGGAAAGCAGGTAAAACGCCGCGCCGTGCTGGAGTTAGTTCCTTTGGCATCGGTGGAACTAATGCTCATGTGGTGCTAGAAGAAGCACCTAGTATAGAAAAATCTGGAGAAGCCCGACCATCACAACTGTTGGTTTTATCTGCAAAAACTAGCTCTGCACTTGATAGTGCAACGGTAAATTTGAGCAACTATTTAAAGCAGCATCCAGATGAAAATCTTGCTGATGTTGCTTATACGCTTCAAGTTGGTAGAAGAGCTTTCAGCCATCGACGGATAGTAGTTAGTAATGACATAGAAGAAAGTGCTATTGCCCTCGAAACACTCGATGCAAAACGAGTTTTTACTAGCTTCCAAGAGTCTAAAGATCGACCTGTCGTATTTATGTTTTCAGGACAGGGTTCGCAGTACATCAATATGAGCTTGGAACTCTACCAAGTTGAATCAATATTTCGCGAACAAATCGATCTATGTTCGGAAATTCTTAAACCTCAGTTGGAAATTGACCTGCGCCACGTACTTTATCCCAGTGAAGCACAAGCAGAAGCAGCTACAAACCAACTAAAGCAGACTGCGATTACACAGCCAGCACTGTTTGCGATCGAGTACGCTTTAGCTAAATTATGGATGTCTTGGGGAGTGCATCCCAAAGCGATGATTGGTCATAGCATTGGTGAATATGTAGCAGCTTGTTTAGCTGGTGTTTTCTCCTTAGAGGATGGCTTATCATTGGTAGCGGCACGAGGTAAATTAATGCAACAACTGCCGAGTGGTTCCATGCTTGCAGTTCCACTTCCAGAACAGCAAGTGCAACCTTTTTTGGGCAGTAAACTCGATTTGGCTGTGATTAACGGAGCATCTATGAGCGTGGTTTCAGGTGCTACTGATGCCGTAGATGAATTGGCACAAGAACTACTCGCAAAAGGTGTAGAGTGTCGCCGATTGCACACTTCTCATGCCTTCCATTCACAGATGATGGAGCCTATTTTAGAACCATTCACCAAACAGGTGAAAAAAGTTAAGCTGAACTCGCCTAAAATTCCCTACATCTCCAATGTCACTGGTAATTGGATTACAGCAACGGAGGCGACAAATCCGAGTTATTATGCTCAACATCTGCGCCAAACAGTACGCTTTGCAGATGGGTTACAACAGCTATTAAAAGACCAAAATCAAATATTGCTAGAAGTGGGACCCGGACGGACGTTGAACACGCTAGCAAAACAACATCCTAATAAGGGGGCTGAGCAGATTGTACTTTCTTCATTGCGCCATCCACAAGACCAAAATTCAGATGTAGCTTTCTTACTTACTACATTGGGTAAACTCTGGTTAGGAGGAGTACAAATAGATTGGCCTAAATTTTATGCTGATGAGCAGCGTTATCGTCTCCCATTGCCAACCTATCCGTTTGAGCGCCAACGTTACTGGATTGAAGCACCAGGAATCGAGCAACCGATTAAAATTGCATCTTTACCAGATGAAAATTCCCAACCAGTAGATTCAACACCACACCACTCTCGACCGAGTTTACACAATACCTATATTGCTCCGAGAGATGCAATTGAGCAAACTATTGCTAGTATCTGGCAAGAATTTCTCGGCATCGAGCAAGTAGGGATTCATGATGATTTTTTTGATTTAGGCGGAGACTCTTTATTAGCCGTTCAACTAATAACTAAATTAAACGAAACACTGCAAAAATCATTGTCTCCCCATAGCCTCTTACAATCATCTACTGTTGCAGCTTTGGCTGCATTAATTAAAGACAATTCCGAATTATCAGATAATCCTGATCAGCAACTCCAGACAGCTTCGGAGTCCTTGTTAGTAGAAATTCAGCGTGGTAGTTTTAAGCAACCTTTGTTCTTAGTTCATCCGGTAGGCGGTCACGTATATATTTATCGGGATTTAGCGCGTTATCTAGGTTCCGATCAACCTGTTTTTGGAATACAAGCGCACGTCTCAGATGGGCAATCAGAGTTTTTTACTGTTGAAGAAATGGCGACTCGCTATATTGAAGCAGTGCGGCTCAAACAACCTGAAGGCCCTTATTTTTTGGGTGGTTCTTCTTTTGGAGGCACTGTTGCTTTTGAGATGGCACAGCAACTCAATGCCCAAGGTGAAAAGATAGCATTGCTAACTTTAATAGATACTCCGGGCCCTGGTCAAATGCCTGTTTTAGCGACGGAAGATGATACAGCAATTTTGGTATATTTGCTAGGTGTTGGGTTCAATCTGTCTCTTTCTATGGATGTCCTTCAAAAACTTGAGCCAGATGAGCAACTTCTCTACTTTTTGGAGCAAGTAAAGATTGCTAATAGGGTAGTTCCTCCCGATTTTGGTTTACCTCAGATTCGCCAGTTTCTTCATCTGTTTAAAGTACACGCCCAAGCGATGCTAAATTACATCCCTCAAACTTATGGAGGCAGAATTATATTTTTCCGTGCTACAGAACAAAATGAAGTTAATGCCAAAAATCCAGAATTACCTTGGATTGAGGTTGCTCCGGTAGGGGTAGAGGTTCGAGAAGTGCCGGGAAATCATATTACTATGAATTATCCCCCTAATGTTCAGGTTATGGCTGAACAACTTAGAGTATATCTTGATTAGGTACGTAGTTGGGCTTCAGCCCTCTTATGGCTGAAGCCCAATTACGTACTTTTTCAAGAGGGCTAAAGCCCAACTACTTACTTTTTCAAGAGGGCTAAAGCCCAACTACTTACTTTTTCAAGAGGGCTAAAGCCCAACTACTTACTATTAAAAGAGGGCTAAAGCCCCACTACTTACTTTTTATGTATGAATATCGTAAATTGACACTAGAAGAACGGGTGCAACTTGTTAATCAAAGGTTGGCTAAGGGATATCCTGCTCATTCTCCACCTCATCCAGTGCAAGATTCTGAATTTTACCATCTTACAGTTAGTTGTTTTGAGCATAAATCTCGCATTAATACTCAGGAACGCCGTCAGCAACTTTTAGATATAATTTTTGATACTTTTCTTTCAAATGGTATAGAAATTAATGCTTGGGTAGTTTTACCAAATCATTATCATCTCTTAGTACATCATATTAATATGTCACAATTAAGTGTACTCTTTCGTTCCATTCACGGCCCGTTAGCTCGACAATGGAATCTTGAGGAGAATCTTACAGGTAAAGTGTGGCATTCGTTTAGCGATCGCGCTATTCGTTCGGAAAGACATTATTATACAACTATTAATTATATCCATTACAATCCTGTCAAACATGGCTGGGCAAAATCTCCTTATGATTGGTCAGCGAGTAGCTTACATTCGTATTTAGAGTATCATGGAAGAGAGTGGCTAAGAAGTGCATGGGTAGAATATCCGGTAAGAGATTATGGAAAAGGATGGGATGATTAAGGTACGTAGTTACGGTGGGGCGTATTAAGGGGTAAGTAGTTGGGCTTGGGCCCTCTTAAAAGGTAAGTAGTTGTGGTTGAACCCTAAGAGGGCTAAAGCCCAACTACGTACCTAGAACTTATGCAGTGTAATAATTATAAACTTTCAGTCACAGGACAACTCATGGCTTTATATTCAGATAATACTCAGCTAAACAGCGAAAATTCATCGTCATTGCTACTAGAAATGATGTATGGCTTTAAAATATCTCAGGCTGTTTTTGTAGCGGCTAAACTGGGACTTGCAGATATTCTGAGTGACAGTTCTAAGACTGCTGATGAAATTGCAAAAGCTGCTGGTGTAAATTCTCATGGTATTTATCACCTGATGCGTATGCTAGTAAGCGTTGGTGTGTTTTCTCTGAAAGATAATGACAAGTTTTGCTTAAATTCTCTGGGAAAACATCTCCTGACTGGTACTTCTGATTCTTTACGAGGTACGGTTTTGGGAATGGGTGACGAACTATATCAGGGATGGGGGAATTTACTCTACGGTATAAAGACTGGAGAAACTCCATTTGAACATACTTTTAAGACTAATCTTTATAGCTATTTAAAGCAGAATTCTGATGCGGCAGTAAATTTTAATGAGTGGATGAAGGAGACAACAAGGGAGTGGCTGCTTCCGGTGCTTGAAGCTTATGATTTTTCAGACGTTAAGACACTTGTGGATGTTGGAGGGGGAATTGGAACCCTAACGGCTGTGATGCTGAATGCGAATCCCAAGCTACAAGCGATTTTGTTCGATCGCGAAGATGTTGTTGTCGATGCAAATCCGGTTTTGGAAGAAGCTGGAGTTGCAGATAGGTGTCAAATAGTTGGAGGCAGCTTTTTTGAGGCGGTTCCCCCTACTGGCGATCTTTACTTACTCTCTCGTGTCCTTCTCAATTGGGACGATGCTCATGCTATTACAATTCTTAAAAATTGCTATCAAGCTATGACAGCTAAAGATCGGCTGATGATTGTTGATTTTATGTTGCCTGAAGGCAAAATGTCGCCATTTATTGGCATGGGTAGCTTAACTTTGTTCATTCTGGGGGGTACTTTCATGCGGACAAAGGATGAATTTTATAATTTACTTTCCTCCGCAGGGTTTAAAGTGACTAATATGATAGAAACAAAAGGGCCAGTAAGTGTGATCGAGGCTAAACCTGCTTGACATTCCCCGGTCTAAAAACACTGAGATTATTCTGGTGTAGGATTCCTATTGCTCAATTAATCTCTATCCTCTTATAGCAATTCTGAAAAATTCTGCAACAATAACAAAAGTAGGTTGGGTTGCACTTCGTTCAACCCAACCTCATGACTGTAGGAATATTTTTCATAATTCCTATTATCGGGAGTTGAACAAATTGTGAGTCCAAACAGAGCATCGAACTTGCTATGTGTCAGGCAAATACCTCACCATTATGTTGCAGCCAAGCGAAAAAACGATCGCACTGTTAAAGTGCGATCGCCTTGCTAGCGATTTCAATCGCCCGCTTGATGGTCGATATCCATCTATCCTACCGCTTCACCGCATTGTGTTCCCACTTCCAAACACAGCTAGAAATCAAATTCGTGCAGATATGAGCGGTAATTGGCACTAACAAATTCCCAGTAGCTAAAACGCTGTAACCCAACAGCAATCCGACAGCCGTTGCCCAAACAGCATAAGGCCACTGATCCATGCCTCCCAAGTGCAGAATACCGAAACAAAAACTCGATAAAACTAAACTGGTAACATTCAATCCTAAAGCAGACAGCATCACGCCTCGAAACAGCAATTCTTCGCTAAGTCCCGGCAGCAGTCCCAGCCAAATCAAATCCGGCCAAAACAAAGGTTTGAGCACTACTTCCAAGTAAACGTCTGCACTCCGGCGATAACCCGGCCAGAGATGATAAACGATCGCACTTCCGCCTGTAATTGCCAGTCCGATCGCACATCCGTTGAGCAAGTCGATTCCTATCAATTTGACTGGCAAAAGCGATACCGATCCAAATAGCAACCACAATTTAGCTACCGCCAGCAACATAATTGCTGTCACGCCCATTGCTACTAAAACTTGGGTGCGCGTCAAGGGTTCAATTTCAGGGTTCTCGGGAATTTTTTCTGCCACTTAATCACTTTTAGATTTGAGGTTTGAGATTTTAGATTTGTTGGGTTTAGTCAGACAAACAACGCAGGGAGGAGATGTCTGCACCCAAGGAAACTGGACTGATGCCGGCTCGCAAAGCCACCAAAACTCCGATCGCCTCTAAATATGAGTTTACCTGCAAAGCTTTGATTCCGAGTTTTTCTGGAGTCGCCTGCATCTGGGTTTTGTTGTCGCCCACAGCGATGATTTGTACGGACGATCGCGCACTCAAACTCAGAATAGCACTGCCGCCGCAGGCTGTGGCGGGTATCACCACCGCATCGACTCGATCGGCGGTAATTGATAATTGATTGTGCTGCTGGCTTTCTGGCGCTACCAATTGGGGAGCTTTGCTGAGGCCTGCAAGCACGCAAGGTAGGAAAGTATAGCCGATTTCCTCAGCAGCCGATCGCGGGGACAGGTGCGGATCGAGGGGAAGCGCAGACAACGCGGGGGCGTGGGCGCAGGGGATTTTAAACGTCCTGACGATGAGGTGGCTGATGACAGCTTCCGCACCGGCGAGGGGGTCAACTCCTTTGCCGCGGCGGTAGTTTTCGAGGGCGAGGCTGCCTTCATCGTCGGGAAATCTGGCTACAACTGCGATCGCCTCTACTCTTGCTTGTTCGATCAATTTTTCGGCGGCGCGCAATAAACTGTCTGGATTGCCGATCGTCCCCCAGGATGCCCCTGATTCGGAAATACGCAATTCTACTTGCAGAGGGCGATCGGTTAAAACACAATCAGTTATATTCAAGCCCAATGTAGCTCTCGCTGCATCAGCCGCTTGCAAGTGGCGCAACTGCAAGTCTGGTTCGATCGCGGAATCTAGGATTAAGCCGATGCGATTTTGATGTACCGGTTGCAGTCCCCAGCATCCGGCAGCAAATTTGTCAAGGGCATAACCTTCAACGTAGAGAGCGTTAGGTATCGGCCAATAAAGTTGAGCGCCGTTGAGGACGTTGGGGTGAGTGATTAGGGTGTCTGAAATTTGGGCGATCGCCCTAGCCACGGGCAGCGCATCTCCTGCAAAGCCCCCAATCGAGGCTCCAACGCCTGTGGGGACTATCAAAACCACTGTCAAAGGGCGGGGGTTCACGATGTTGCGGGGGATGCTTCGACGAGCACGTAGCCTTCTACCACAGCCTTTTGCCGATCGACATCCACGTCTGTGACGGCCCACCGCAGGGGTTCGCCGTACTTTTGCAGTTCAATTTCAATAGCCGAGTGCAGTTGCTCGGGGGTCTCGTGGAGGTCAACTTCTGCGGAAATGAAATGGGTGGTCATCGGGCGATCCATAGTGGTTTTACGGAGATCGGTACTTAGGTCAATTTTAGCTTAGTCCTAGGATTTACCGAACTGGCGATCATACACAATGTCTTCTTTTTCGGTTTCTATCTTCAAGTTCGATCGGGGATAAGCAACACACAGCAACACATAACCTTCTGCCTGAAGATCCGGACTAACGCCCATGCAATCAACTTGATCAACTTGACCCTCAATAATTTTAGCAGCGCAAGTAGTACAAACCCCCGCATTGCAAGAGCTCGGCAACTCAATGCCCGCAGCGTTTGCCGCCCGCAGAATTTGTTTATCTTCAGGCACTTCTACGGTATAGGTTCTGCCTTGGTGGATCAATTCAACACTGTAAGTCTTAGACATATTTCAATTATTGGTTTTAATTCCCCAATTGGAATTTACGCTAAATTTGCAAACAAAGCAATTAGAATTTTACCGCTGTTGGTGATTTTGTGCAAATTTACGACAATTTTTTTATTACTAACCTTTTTTATTAAATTACTCAGCAAATAATCGCCACGGTGTCAAGTCTTTAGTGGGAAAAAATTAGATTTTTTTAAAGTTTTATATGGCCGGCTATTGATGACAGTATTTTTTCAAGCACTAACTAGCTCTACCACAAAAGGTATAAGATCAGTAAGTACGAGTGGAGGACTCCTGAGATGTCGGCTCCTTTATGCCCATAGCTCACTCAGAAAAAAGACCGAACGCTTGGGAAAGTGAGTTAGTGATCGTGGTATGCCAGCACGGCTTAGGCAGCGCGCTTCGATTCTAACGATCTTTTTCCACTACTCTCGGTAACTTAATCCCAAGTTAGATATTTGCAGTCAGTTTTCAGACCTGCGACTAGAAGACGGTTTAATTGTATTTATAGGAGAAATGAAATAATGACAAATTTAACTTTGGGTCGTCATGCGGTGGTGATTGGCGGGAGTATTGCCGGACTGCTTAGTGCTCGGATTTTGACTGATTATTTTGAGCAGGTGACACTCATTGAACGAGATTGTTTTCCTCTTCAAGCAGAACCCCGCAGGGGCATTCCTCAAGGCACTCAACTGCACATTTTGCTGACCCGAGGCCGTCAAATTATCGAAGAGTTGTTTCCGGGCTTGGAAGCAGAACTCATTGCTCAAGGAGCGGTCACTGTGGATATGGCAGGCGATGTGGAATGGCTCAATCCTTTTGGCTGGACTGCTCGTTTCCCCTCTGGATTTACAGTGCTCTCTTTCAGTCGGTGCATTTTGGATTGGTTGATTTACCGCCGGTTAGCGGGAACCAACCAGCTTCATTTCCTGGAGGAAAGCTATGTCACTGGGCTCATTTCAACTCCTGATGGAACGAGCATTGCTGGAGTGAAAGTCCGGCAGCGCCAGCAAACCGGAGAGACTCAAGAGCAGACCTTAGTAGCTGATTTGGTGGTGGATGCAAGCGGGTTTAATTCGCAAGCCCCCAAATGGCTGAAAGCATTGGGCTATGAAGCACCAAAGGAAACATTGATTACAACTGGCATGGGATACGCCGGCCGCGTCTACGAGATTCCTGCGGGATTTGAATCCGATTGGAAAGGCGTGTACCTGCAAGCGGCTCCACCCGAACGAACTTCAATGGCTATCCTGTACCCGATTGAAAATAACCGTTGGCTTCTGGGATTCTGTGCCACTGCACCCCACCGCCTCCCAAAAGATGAAACTGCCCTTTTGGATGCGCTCCAGCAGTTACCCAGCCCTATGATTTACAACGCTCTCAAGCAGGCCAAACCTTGTACGCCGATCGAAATTTACTATCCTCCAGGCAATCGGTTATGCCACTACGAAACTCTGAAGCGACAACCCGAAAGGTTTTTGGTTTTAGGAGATGCTGTTTGTTCGTTCACGCCAATTTACGGTCAAGGCATGACCGTAGCCGCATTGGGGGTGAAGACCTTAGATGCCTGTTTGCAAAACATTGTCGGACAACCCTCACCCAGCCTAACTGGATTAGCAAAAACATTTCAGAAACGACTGGCACAGATCAATGCAGGGCCTTGGATTGCCTCTACGACTCAAGATGCTAAATACCCCAGCTTTCGAGGCCCTATTAAGGGTTCCAGCGTCCTAAACAAGTTCATGGGATGGTATATGAACCAAGTCATTCATTTAACCGTTCGCGACACTCAAACTACACTCAGTTTGTTTGAAGTGTTCCATATGCTGAAATCTCCTGGCACGCTGTTTCAACCTCGAATTTTGTTGCAGGTCTTAAAGCAGGTGCTGGCAGGTCGATCGAACTCAAATCAAGTTCAGAAGTCATTGACTCCTTTGTAAGACCAACTCTTACAAATTACCACTCACCTATTCCCACTTACAAATTTACTCAATATTAATTTGATTAGGGGGCTTAGGTTGATTCGGTTTGTCATCCTTCAAAGTTTTACGCCCCGAACTAGCATAATCCTTATAAAAATCCACAAACATCTTGGTTAACTGCTGCAAAGAAAGTTGTTCCCCATTAATTTGAGCTTTCATATAAGCTTTAAGCACTTCAATGTAAGCCAAACCGAGGGCAAGCGTGAGAGTTGCCGCCGTTGCACCGGAGATAGCACCGCCGACAACAGTACCCGCACCAGGAATCATTTTAATCAAATTAGTAACAATACTTCTGCCGACAGCAGTAACCCCGCCAGCGCCGCTAATAGCAGACAGCATCGCCGAAATAAACCCTTTGTCAAAGGGCATTCCAAAAATGACTGTAATATTAGCAATCATTGCCGTTTGCATCGTCATCAAAATCGGCGCATCAGCAAACGGTACAGGAGTCGCACCGACAATGGCAGAACCTGCAACATAAGCACTTAGATACTTAAATGCCATATCGGATTTGAGCGCAATATTAGCAATTTGTTCTTTAACAAAAGCTTTTTTAGCTACTTCCGGCAGCAGTTGAAAAGTTGCATCTACCAACTTATCTAAACCGTGAGATTTTACTGTATAATCCTCATCTATTTCTTCCGGCTCAGCCATGACGGGGATGATTTGACTGACTGGTAAATTCATGTGTTCCAGTTGCTTGAAAAACTCGCCCGGCTTTTTAGATGTCGTCTGAGTCAGCACTAAAAGAACTGGTACATCTTTGACTTCCATTTCTTTTAGCCAACTTTCCTCCACAGATTCTATTCTATTGGCGCTGTGATTGATGCAGTACCAGATGACGTGAATGTGTTCTTTTGGGTGCAGGAGTCTTTGGTCTTCAATCAGTTTAGCAACGTTTAATTGAATAACTTTAATTTGTTCGGCGTTGAGTTCGAGTCCGGGAGTATCGTAGACTGTAATTGGGCAATTCGGTTTGGTATATTGGCGAATGCCTTGAGTTATGGGGCGGCCGACTCCGGTTTCTGCTAAGCGTTGGCGAAAAACGGAATTTATTAGGGTACTTTTGCCAACACCGGTTTTGCCGATGACTAAAACATTGCACTGTCCCACTTGGTCTTCTGCGTCTTTGAAGGCGTAGTAACTTCTATTTAAAAGCTCGTCTAAGGAAAAGTCGTCTGACATGGCGGTTTGCTCCGATAAGGGTGGGATATTAATTCAATACCACCGAATAGAATTCCGATGCTCTACAAACGAAGTCCGCGAAGGCGGACTGGGGGAGTATTAAGAATATTGTAGCAATTTGATTTCAGAACTGGTGCAACGGATAGAGCAGAGTTTTGTGTCGCGTGCTGCTAAATGAAAGGTTGTAGAATTTAGTTTAAGCTAGCAATCGATCGACATCGATGCTAAAACCGATCAGGATTTGTTGGGTGCTGGCGGTATCGCCGGATCTAAATGTCAATATTTGATTTTGAGTTATCACGAATATTAAACGACTTTCGGGAAAAACTAACCAAACTTCCTCACAGCTAGATTCTAAATATTCCTGTGCTTTGAGAAAGACATCTTCAGCAATATCGGTGGGTGAAACTATTTCGGCAATTAGGGGGAAACTTTGGGGTAAAGTGGCAAGATTGCCAAATTGTGCAACTAATTCGGGTGTGAGATAAGCGACATCGGGGCGGCGAATTTGTCGGTTGGTGCGGCAAGGAACCTCGACATAAGCCTCTCCACCTTGTCCGCTAGAATTTTTGTAATTTGCCCAAGCACAACCCAGGCTTGATTGAATTTTACCATGCTTGAGCGTGGCTCCATTTTTCTCCACGAGTTGTCCGTCCACCCATTCCATCTGGTCGGGGGGATGAGCCATGAACTCTTCTAGAGTAAAATGCTTCTGTGCGGCAGTAGCAGTGACCATAGTCATTTCCTCGTTTTTACAAATCGGTTTCAGAACTTGCCTGTATGATGTTCGATCAAACCTTCACCAATGGCGCAAACTCCTCTAACTTCACTTGTAAGTCATCCACCAGCATTAAACGATACCTTTCGGTAGTTTTCAACTTGTGGAGAACATAACTAGCAAACTCATTTCGCCACTTTTTTCTATCAAGTTCATTCGAGATCTTCAGCGCTCTGATTGATAGGTTGTAAGGGTATTCTTCAAAGTTGAGCTCTTTATCATTTTCAAAATCATGCTTTCCTACTGTAAGAGTGATTGTTGAGTCACGAAACTCATACCAGTGGTCAATGCCATCAGAAACCAGCTCTAATTTAAGAGCCAATATAAACTCTAATTCTTTGATTAAATGTTCGATGTCCTGTGGAAAGTCTACAAAAATATCTAGTGTGCGAGACATAAAAACCTCCTTTATTGAAACTCCGTAAAAGTGATGTCATAGCTATCGCCAATAATTCTGACGCTATCAATTTTCCCGCGTGTAATATTTTTGGCCCTCTGCAAACCTCGTTCAGCCTCAGCTTCTATCAACCCAGATGCCCTAGCATCTATAATTATATCCCTAGCCTGTCCGCCTCGTCTAATCGAATTGTTGATCTGATTTTTTACTGTCGCGCTTGTAGCACCGGCATCTAGACTTTTGAATTCAGTGCGTTTTCCATCTACCTCAGCATCGGGATTTCTACCTCCATCGGTTTTTTCTACCAAGGCTTTAACATTTTTTCCCTGTCTTTCTAGAAATTCAGCAATCGCTCTTTCGGTTTCACCAAAAGCTCTTTCTGATTCATCAATACTGCCACAATTAGCCGAATTTTGCTCAGGGGTTTGGTTAGTCCCGTTATTCACTATTTTTGGTTCCTTCTCTCTTGATAAACTTGGGTTTGAGTGAAATTAGCTTTACGGGATGAAATGAACCGAATTATGCAGGAGTTACCTGGACTTTTAACATTTCCCCAGTTTCTCCTTCCATGTTCAAGATATTTCCCACTTCTTGCAATAGTTCATAAGCCTTTAAATCTACGGTAATTTCTTCTTCAATGAGAATATCGCACAAAGTCTCTAACGCTAAATTCCACTCGCCCGCATGAATATCTGAAACCATAAATTCTCTTTGAGTCTCTGACTGTTGTGGTTTGATGATGTTAATGACTTGATGGAGTTTACTTTCTACAACTTTATAGTCAAACATTGATATTATTCCTGACAACATTTCTAGGGATTTTGGGGCTTCCGTAGTTGGTATGCTAAATTGTTAGCTTGGTTTGGCTGAAATTCTACTGTATGGGACTTCAATGAGATCGCAGCTACTCCTGACAAGAAATTTAGGTTAGAGAATAACCCAACCCTTTTCTATGCAAGGGTTTAAACATAATTTTCAGATAAATTAGCATGACTTTGTACCGAAGAACCCTTTTGTAACAAGTCTGCTATTACTATTATGACCGATAAAGACGATGATTTTATCCCATAACATTGTAAAATTAAGTGGGTATTGAGAACACAATGATGGCACATTAAATGAATTGACGGAGTAATTCTAGCTCTTCCTTCATTTTAATGGGATCGCCAATTTGTAATATTCTGTCAATTTCTAATTGCATCTTATTCTTACCTTTTTTTAGCCCTTTTTGATAATTCCGATCTTTGATCATGTCCTGATATTCCTTAACTTTTTTTTCAAAAATATTTAGAGTTGCATATTCTAATTCAGGGTATTTATCCCTTGCCATATATCCCTCATACTCTTCCTCAGCTCTTTTTATCTTTTCATACTCTTCTTTGTTATCATCAAGGATTTCACGAATATCATCATAATAAAAAGCCGCCACATTAAACTTGAATCTTATAAAATATCCTTGTGTCGGTTGTTTGTCATCCTCGTAATCCATGATTTTAACAATTTCAAATATCTTTTTTTCCGTTAGCAATAGGCATAAAGAACCTTTTGGAAAATTCTTTTTCGCTTGCTCTATAGTTATGTGTGACGAGTGAAAACAACTTATTTTCTCACTATCATTAAGGAGATTAGTTCCCTTGTCAATAAGAACACTATCAGTCAAGACACCTAGTTCAATGAATTTACCCTTTGGCGGCGGTGCTTGATCTTGACCCTCGTTAGATTCTGCTTCATTTTGATTTTCAGGAGACTCTTCATTATAGTTATTAATTTTTTCTTCAAATTCCTTAATTCTTTTTCCCCATGAATTATATTGATCGTTCTTGTACTTGTTAATTATTTCTTCCCATAAATCATATTCATTAGAATCAATATATATCTTAGACAAACGAGCAATTAATGTTTTTGTTAAGTTGAAGTTGACGATACTAATACATAATTCTCCCTGACATTCAAGACCAGCCTTGGTTAGATTAGATGACCCTATGATCGAAACACCTATCTGAATGTCAGCTTTTATCTTGTTCCGATTCCGACCTAAAAAACAATAGGCTTTGATATGAAAGTTATTCTTAGGGCATATAAACTGAACAGATTTATTCTTAAGTTGTTTTGATTTTTCTGATTCGATAAAATTTAATAATTTTTTAATATTTTTAATCTCATTAAAGAAGTCTTTGCCGCCGATGGCAATCACAACTTTCGCATTTTCTGTTAAAGAATTGTGTAAGAGAATTTGTTTTACTTTTTCCACTCCATCATCATCAATAAAAGCAGAAAAAATATAAATTTCACTCCAATAAAATTGTTTGGAATCTTCTAATAAAATATTGATTTTATTTTCTAAGTTTTCTTCATTGTCGCACAAAAACTGATAATTCATCGTAAATACCTCCAATTAATTGATATAAAAATTTTTAGGTAAGATATAAACCACAACTTGATTATCTTCCCTAAAACTGCGCGCTCGCACCTAATAAAGTTGACTAAAAACATAATCAACCAACTCAATCAAAGCCTACTGCGACTCCGACGGCGGGAACCCACCAAACGCATAACCGCAGACTGAGCGGACTTAGCCTGTAATTCCCGCGATCGCCTGGGATGTTTGAAAGGTTACTCATGGGCTTAACAAGGGATAGAGAGGGAAACGCATGGAGAAATTATAACTGTTGCAGTCGAGCTTGAACCAATTTTTGAATATTTGTGGCAGAGATCGGATTTATGAGAGTTACGCACAGCAAAGAAACCGGGTTTTTCACTTAGTTAAAGGCTGGGATGCCGTATTTTCGCAAAAAAAACCGGTTTCTAATCACCCGTGTTTTAGTCATAATTTAAAAATGTTGCAGCAGAGATTTTTCTTGGGCGTAAACCTTTCGCAGCGACTCCAGCCCGATCGCCCCCAACATCAATTTAATCACCCCCACCATTTCCCCCCACTCCAACAATTCAGAAACATAAACAGCTTTCTGAAATCTATCCGCATAGAAATCTACCCAAAAATCCGGCGCGTTTCTCTCTTTCTGACTCGCCCAACGGCGCTTCCAATAACCAAAATCTAAACCAGAGGGCGATTCCACTCCCAAAACAGGCGGAAAGTCGGCATAACTCACAAACCGACTCATGCCTTTGGCGTGCACGTACAGGATATGCGCCCAACACTCGAAGCGATATATTTGTTCTACCTTGATTTTCAGCAGCCACGCGATCGCCTCTTTCGTCACAAACCGGCTCAATCTGTGTCTGGGGGTTGATTTTGGTCGAAAGCTTGCTAACATGGTTGATACATCCCACTTGATGGGAATTTTCAATGGTTGATACATCCCACTTGATGGGAATTTCAGATGGTTAATAAATCCCAGTTGATGGGATTTGAACTTTGATAGGCGATCGTCTTTAAGTTTTCCAGACGTTGGGGCGATCGCTTTTTACGATATTTTTATTAAAAACTAAATCTAGTTTTTTGTCAATGGGTTTAATTAGATTGCGGGTTAAAGAATTTGCTGCTGAGAAAGGCTGGACGATCAAAGAGGTTTCTGAGCGATCGGGAGTCATTTACAGCACACTCACCACCTATTCACGTTCTCCGGGAATGGCAATGGTTGATTTTACTTGTCTGCTGAAGTTGGCACGTACTTTTGACGTGATGGTGGAAGATTTGGTTGAGGTCGTCAAAGAGTAGTCGATCGCTTTTTACAGTACAATCGAATGACTTATCTCAATCACATCTCAAGAGCTTATGGGCTTAATTAAGTTGCGGGTTCGAGAATTTGCTGCCGAGAAAGGCTGGACTCTAAAAGAGGTTTCTGAGCGATCGGGCGTAGTCTACAGTACGCTCAGAACCTATGCCCGATCGCCCGGATTAGCAACAGTTGACGTGACAGCCTTGCATAAGTTGGCAAGGACTTTTGATTTGTCGATCGAAGATTTGTATGAGATTGTGCAGGAATAGGCGATCGCTTTTACAGACTAATTATCCAGTCAATAATATTACTCGACAGTTGCTAGCATCTGATTGACAGACTCACCCCGTTGTAGCGCTTCCCAATCAGATGTAACAGGTTGGTAAGAACAGTAACACACCACAATTCGCTCCTCAGTATCGGAAGCAGAAAACTGCTGAACGCGAGTAACTACCCAATCTCCATCTTTCCCGTGGGTGACTCCATTACCGGGGTCAGATATATTTTCATAATCGCGGGTTTTGTCCCCTACTTGAGGAATTTCTGGGTTTTCTTCCCAAGTCCAATTTTCCCAAAGTATATTAGTGAGACAGCCCCTCGGCATAAGCTGACGTTCTTCCCAGCCCGGAGCACTCATGCTTTCGGTTTTGTAGACAATCCAAATTTTTTTTGCCATTTTTTTAAAGACGATCGCACAATCGCGTTCAATACTTCGACTATATCAGAGATGAAAGCTCGTGCATCGGTTAAAATAGAGAAGTCAATTTGTGATTAATAAGTCTGAATGCCTACGTTACTCCGAGTCGGCCCATACCGTTTCTTCTGCTATGCGGGCGATCGGGATGAACCACCCCACGTTCACGTTGAGCGCGATCGAGAAGAAGCTAAGTTTTGGCTTAGTCCAGTTCGCCTTCAAAATAATAAAGGCTTCAATCGTACAGAAATCAATGGCATTCAGAAACTTGTTGAAGAACATCAACAGCAATTATTAGCAGGTTGGAATGACTTCTTTAATGGTTGAGTTGCTAGAAATCCCCCAAGCACAAAACGTAGTTGTTACAGACGACGCGCTAACAGTCGATCTATCCGATGGTCGTACTATTTCTGTTCCTTTAGCCTGGTATCCTCGGCTATTGCATAGCACACCAAACGAACGCAATAATTGGCGATTTATTGGTGGAAATGATGGAATCCACTGGCCTGATATTGACGAAGACATTAGCATCAAAAATATTATTCTCGGTAAACCATCGGGAGAAAGTCAGAAGTCATTTCAGCGGTGGTTAGAGGAACGCGGGAAGATAGTCTAATAACAAATTCGGTGGCATCGGAATTGATATTACCCAGAGTCAGGACACGGCAGTGCCGTTTCCCTACAATTAATCGGTGATGGTTACATCCGAGCGAGAAAGATTGATTATTTTGGGTAGGGAAACGGCATTGCCGTGTCCTCCTTTGCTTAAAAAAAACGCCTGAGTTCCCTCAGACGCATACCATAAAATCAACAAATTGTCAATCCTAACCTAACCATTTAAAGCCTCAGCACCGCCGCAAACTTCCAGGATTTCCTGAGTAATTGCCGCTTGCCGCGCCTTGTTATAAGTCAGCGTCAAACTACCGATCAAATCGCTAGCATTCTCACTAGCATTATTCATCGCCGTCATCCGCGCAGCCAACTCGCTAGCAGCAGACTCTTGCAAAGCCCGCAGCAATTGGTTGTTCAAATACAAGGGCAAAAGAGCCTCCAGAATTTGCGCCGGATCTTGCTCGAAAATCATGTCCCTGGGCAAACTCTTCGTAGGTGAAGCAACCTTCTCCCGCGATACTTGAAACTGTCCGCCTTGCGATGTCAAGCGGAAGATTTCATCATCGGGAGTTTCCAAACCTTGGGGGTCGAGGGGCAGCAAGGTTTGAATTACCGGACGCGAACTAATTAGTGACACAAACTTAGTGTAAATTAGCTCAACTCTGTCCACAGTTCCCGACAGGAACAAGGAAAGCAATTCGTCAGCAATTTGTGCCGCTTCCGGTGCTGTGGGAATTTGTTCTAAGTTAGCGTAAGTAGCATCGATCGGCTGTTCGCGGCGCTGGAAATACTGAGTAGCTTTGCGTCCTACCAACACGTATTTGTAGTCTAAGCCTTCCGCTTTGATTTCCTTAGCGCGATTTTCGGCGTATCTGATGATGTTGCTGTTGTAGCCGCCGCACAAACCCCGATCGCCCGAAACTACCAACAGTCCCACCGATCGCACTTCGCGTTTTTTCAGCAGCGGCAAATCCAGGTTTTCAAACTGCAAGCGTTCCGCCAAACCGTATAATACCTCTGCCAGTCGATCGGCAAAAGGTCGAGTAGCAGTCACCTGTTCTTGAGCGCGGCGCACCTTTGCAGCGGCCACCAAGCGCATTGCTTCTGTAATCTTTTTAGTGTTCTTGACCGACTTAATGCGATCGCGAATAGTTTTCAGATTTGCCATAATTTTCTCCTTAGTCCCTTGCCCGCATCTTTTTAATTAAAACCGCGAATAAACGCAGATAAACGCAGATGAACTTCCGATAATCTGCGTTTATCCGCGTTCATCTGCGGTTCAAAATTCCAACTCGATTTACGCAGAAACCAAGAAAGTTTGCTTGTATTCTGCGATACCTTCTTTCAGCAGCTTCTCAGCTTCATCAGTCAAGGCCTTTCCGCCTTGAACAATTTCGCCGTACTTCGGCTTGCTAGTCCGCAAATAGTCGCGCAAACCAACAGTAAACTTGGTGACTTTTTCCACAGGAATGTCATCCATATAGCCGTTAATACCGGCATAGATTACAGCCACTTGTTCGTTCATCGGCAGAGGCGAACTTTGGGGCTGTTTCAACAGTTCCCGCAAGCGCTGACCGCGCGACAATTGATTCTGAGTAGCTTTATCCAAGTCAGAAGCAAACTGAGAAAATGCTGCCAGTTCTTCAAACTGCGCCAATTCCAGTTTCACCTTACCGGCTACTTTTTTCATAGCCTTAGTTTGAGCCGCCGAACCTACCCGCGATACCGAGATACCGGGGTTTACTGCCGGACGCAAACCAGCGTTAAACAAGTCAGAAGAAAGGAAGATTTGACCGTCGGTAATCGAAATTACGTTCGTCGGAATGTAAGCAGAAACGTCACCAGCTTGGGTTTCGATAATTGGCAAAGCAGTCATGCTGCCTTCGCCCAAATCGTCGCTCAATTTAGCAGCGCGTTCTAGCAAGCGAGAGTGCAGGTAAAACACGTCTCCGGGATAAGCTTCGCGACCGGGAGGACGGCGCAGCAACAAGGACATTTGGCGGTAAGCTTGTGCTTGTTTGGAAAGGTCATCGTAAATGACCAAAGTGTGCTTGCCTTTGTACATGAAATACTCGGCTAAGCTAGCACCTGTGTAGGGAGCCAAGTATTGCAGGGTTGCGGGGTCGCTAGCGTTGGCTGCTACTACGATCGTGTAGTCCATCGCGCCCTTTTCTTGCAGGACGTTGACGATGTTAGCTACTGTAGAAGCTTTTTGACCGATCGCCACATAGACGCAGATCACGTTTTCCGATTTTTGGTTAATAATCGTGTCGATCGCGATCGCAGTTTTACCGGTTTGTCTGTCACCGATAATCAGTTCCCGCTGTCCTCTTCCCACCGGAATCATCGCATCAATAGCGGTAATTCCTGTTTGCATGGGTTCGTAAACAGAACGGCGAGAAACAATCCCCGGTGCCGGAGATTCAATCAAGCGAGATTCAGTAGTTTTAATTTCTCCTTTGCCGTCAATCGGACGGGCCAAAGCATCAACTACCCGTCCCAACATTGCTTCACCCACGGGGACTTCAGCAATTCTGCCAGTAGCAGTAACTGCCGAACCTTCTTGAATGCCGAGGCCTTGGCCCATCAACACTGCACCCACGTTATCTTGTTCGAGGTTCAGTGCAATGCCCACGGTGCCGTCGGCAAATTCTAGCAATTCCCCAGACATGGCTTTATCCAAGCCATAAATCCGGGCAATGCCGTCGCCTACTTGCAGAACAGTACCGACGTTAGAGACTTTTACATCTTGGTCGTACTGCTCAATTTGCTGGCGAATAATGCTGCTAATTTCGTCAGGTCTGATTGCTGCCATGTTAGTTATTATGTGTCAGTTGTCAGTTGTTAGTTGTCTGTCGATGTTTTCGGCAAGAAAGAATAGGGATTTGGTAGTAAGAATTTGGGACTAACAGCTCAAAAACAGAAATTAATTTATTCCTGCTTCCTGTGTGATTCTTCCTTCTTCCTTTTTCCTGCTTCCTTCTTCCTTCCTCCTGCTTCCTTAAATCAGGAATTCAAGCGAAGTCCCAGACGGCGCAATTGTCCCCGCAGGCTGGCATCAATTACTTGAGAGCCTACTTTGATTACCACACCGCCGATTAAATCTGCGTCTATTTTGGTTTCAATTTCTACTTGACTAGCGCTGGTCATCGCCTGCACTTTCTCGCGAACAGTCTGCTGTTGAGCGTCTGAAAGCGGGACTGCCGATGTAACTTCAGCCAATACTGTTTGGTTGAGTTCTCGGAGCCTTGCCAAGTATTGTTTGCCAATTCCTTCTAAAAAAAGAATCCTTCCTTTGTCTACTAAAAGCTTCAGAAAGCTGTGCATCAAGGGGTTCATTTCTTCACCCGCTATTTGCTGAATCACGGCTTTTTTAGCATCCGGTTTGATCAGCGGATTGGCTAAAAATTGACGCAAGTCTTCCGAACCTTCTAGCAGGCTCAGTAAGGAACGAATGTCTTCGCCGAACTTCTCTGAGAGATTGTTGGACTGAGCCAGTGACATCAAGGCAGATGCGTAAGGCTGTAAGACTTCTGTGTTGACTTTACTCACGTTTTAGTCTCCCACTAACGCAATGCTGCGATCGATTAATTGGTGTTGAGCGCTGTCGTCCAAGCTAGTTTTTAGCTGGCTTTCCACCTTTGCTAATGCCAGAGATACAACCGCCGATCGCAGTTGGGCGATCGCTCTTTCCCGCTCCGCTTCCAACTCTTGACCTGCTGTTGCTCTCATGCGTTCAACGTCTTGCGCTGCCTGAGCTAGAATTGCTTCTTTTGCTTTCTTGGCAGTTTCTTCAGCAGCGGCACGAATTCGTTCCGCTTCTGCTTGCGCTTGAGTCAATTTTTGCTGTTGCTCTGCTAGAGCTGCTGCTGCATCTTTTTGGCGTTTTTCTGCTTCTTGAATCGCCTCTTGGATGGCCGAACGCCTCTCTGTCAGGATTTTACCTACAAATCCGCGCCCGAAATAAAACAGCACTGCAATAATAATGACCAGGTTAATCAGGTTGGTTTCTAAAATATCGAAATTTAAACCGAAACCACCTTCGCCGCTAGCTTCTGTGGCTAGCAATAAAACAGTCCCCATGATACTCTTCCATAATTGCGCGTGCAGATTGGGTGAAGCGATTTTAGATTTGAGATTCCATCAAAAATCTAAAACTCTTCGGTCTCGCTATTTGGCCAGCGACTGCCCTAATAGCTTTTCGAGAATTTGGCCGCTGAGCGCGTCTACTTGTTGTTCTAGTGAGCGCATTGCTTCTTGCTTTTGCTGCTCTATTTCTTGCCCAGCCTTTTCTCGCGCGACTTGAGCTTCTTGTTGAGCCTCAGCTACTTTTGCTGCCCCAATTTTTTGGGCATCAGCTTGAGCAGCAGCAATTACTGATTGAGACTGTTTGCGAGTTTCTCCCAGTTTTTGCTCGTACTGCTGCGCTAGTTGCTGAGCTTTTGCCAAGCGTTCTTGGGCGGAGACTTGAGTGTTGCGAATGTAATCGGCGCGATCGTCAATTGACTTGCTGAGCGGCTTGTAAAAAATTACATTCAAGACTGCGACTAGAATTAAAAACTGCACCGCCATCAGAGGCAGCGTAGCATCTATATCAAACAGTCCCCCTTCCTTAGCCGCTTCTTCAACTGCTAGTAATACTGTCCAGTGCATCATGATTTTTTGACGGCTTCCATCTAATTCGCTTAATCGATTTTAGATTTGAGATTTTGGATTAGAATCGCCAAAACCTCAAATCTAAAATTTCAAATTATTATGCGAAGGGGTTGGCAAACAGCAGCACTAGGGCTACGACCAAACCGTAAATTGTGAGCGCTTCCATGAACGCCAAACTCAACAGCAAGGTGCCGCGAATTTTACCTTCTGCTTCCGGCTGACGGGCAATCCCTTCTACAGCCTGACCTGCTGCATTTCCTTGACCAATGCCAGGGCCGATTGCGGCTAAACCTACTGCCAAAGCGGCGGCAATTACGGAAGCGGCAGCAACTGTTGAGTCCATGATGATTTTCCTTATCTAAAGTACAAAATTGAGAACAGAAAGTCTACAGAATTGTCCGATTTAACGGGAGAAAGTTTGAGTTCAGAATTTTTCTTTTTCCTCCTTCATTTTTCACCGTTTATCGTTAGTTAATGGTGTTCTTCGCCGTGACCGCCTTCTAGAGCTTCACCTATGTAGGCTGCGGCTAAGGTTGCAAAAATCAAAGCTTGAATTGCACTCGTAAATAGTCCCAGAACCATCACTGGCAGAGGAACAAATAAAGGCACTAGCAACACTAGCACTCCGACCACCAATTCGTCCGCAAGAATGTTGCCAAACAAACGGAAACTTAGGGACAGAGGCTTAGTGAAATCTTCTATGATTTTGAACGGCAACATGAAAGGCACCGGTTCAACATAGTGGGCGAAATACCCCAAGCCGCTTTTGCTGAGACCTGCATAAAAATATGCTAGAGAAGTCAGCAGTGCAAATGCTACCGTCGTGTTGATGTCAGCGGTAGGAGCTCCCAATTCGCCTGATGGCAGCTTAATCAGCTTCCAAGGAATTAGAGCGCCAGACCAGTTTGACACAAAGATGAACAGAAATAATGTACCAATAAACGGTACCCAAGGGCGATATTCTTTTTCCCCAATTTGGTTTTTAGCCAAGTCCCGAATAAATTCCAGCGCATACTCCATAAAATTTTGCATTCCGCTGGGAATTCGCTGGATTTTGCTGGTTCCTAAAATCGAAACTACGACTAAAACAGCAATTACAAACCACGAGGTTAGAAAAACCTGTCCATGCACTTTCAGATTGCCGAGTTGCCAGTACAACTGCTGGCCAACTTCCAATTTGGCGAGGGGGAAACGATTAAAGGTGTTTAGAACGTCAAGCATTGCCATTCAACGGGCTTCCCCATACAAATCGATGAGTTGAGTTTTGCTCGAATTGCCTGACTTACCTGTAGTCTAGTGCTAATGCACTTCGGATCACGTAAACCATCAGCGCAGCTTTGTAAGTCAGAAATCCCAAAAATATCGGTAAAATCTGTAGCTGATTCCACTGTGTTCCTACTATCATCACCGCGAAAAACAGACCGAGCCTTGTCTTGCTGATGCGTTGATTTTGGCTGCCGATTCGTTCAACGTCTCTAGCCAACATCTTTAAGTAAACCACACCTGTGCTCGCCCCAAGCAAATAATTCAGGGCAATGTTGAGGGAGTAAAAAATCCAAACGGAGATAAAAATAATCGCCGTAAAAGCAAGGGTGTACGCCAACAACTCTTGTTGGAGGCGATAAAAGTCTTGCATGGGATTCGTTGTCTCGGACGAGACTGTCGAGACTGTTGAGACTGTGCCAGCTTGAGGAATATCCTCGGTTGCTGGTGTGGGTTCGGTGGGTGTGTTTTGCGTGTTCACGAAGCTCAGAAACTAATGCAGGTAGCAGGCGAGTGCTTTGCAAACTCAGAAAAATAATACCACGCTGCGGTAACAATACTTAAAATAAAATTAATCATATTTTCGGAATTTCGTGTCTGGCGCTTCGGAAACCTCAAGCTATCAAATGTCCGATCGACCTCACCCTATCTCACCCACCGCCCTACCGCACTTTTTTACACATTGTTCTCCTATTTCTCACTGAGTAAGCCTCACTTAGTGAGAAGCGACAGAGGACGATCGGGCAAATAGATGATCAGACTCTCCCTTCTCGGACTCTGCGCCCTCTGCGCCCTAGAAAAGTCAATTAAAACTTGAGCTCATTCAATAACCTTAAACTCTTGCAGCGCCGGGAGAAAGTTTTTATTCTCGTGGCTCGATCGACTAAGCTTAATCAAAGCAAATCGCTGTAGAGGCTGCAAACTCGCCCACTGTGCCAAAGAAATTGTCACGCCGAGCTCTTGCGCTTTTGCAGAAACAGACTCTGGTACAGTTGCAGCATCCATCCACGGGGGATTTTCATCAACCGCCAAATCAGTTCCCGGTTTGCCTGTCTGTTGAATTAATATTTGATTTAGCTTTTCTCGGTAATCAATAATTTCTGCTTCTGTCAAGCAAGGTAACTCTACAAGACTTTGCCGTTCTGCTTGGTTGAAATGATTCCAATCCTGCAACTTCAATTTAATGCCGCAAGTATCTAACTTGAGACGTACTTGCATCGGAATGCAGCGCAAAGCTTCCACAAAATCAGCTTCAAATTCAAAAAACATATATTTAGCAAGTTTATTTTAGTTGTGAATGAGATTTTTTTTATTAACCGCAGAGGGCGCAGAGGGCGCAGAGTAAGAGAGGAGGGGAAAGGTGAAAAGAAATTGATGCAGGTTTATTGCTCTCTATCAATAATTGCAGAAAATCGAGTCAGCATTTATAATTAAATAATATTACAAACTATTGACATGGATACCGTAGACTACCTTCGGATTAGCTTGATAGACCGCTGCAACTTCCGCTGTCTCTACTGTATGCCAGAAGGTAGCGAGTTGGACTATGTATTGCAGCAGCAGTTGTTAACTCACTCGGAATTGCTAACTCTGCTGCGGGAAGTTTTTATACCCGTGGGATTTACCAAGTTTCGCTTAACTGGAGGGGAACCGCTGCTGCGGCCTGGGGTGGTGGAATTGGTAAGGTCGATCGCCTCAATGCCCGAAACGCGAGATTTGTCAATGACAACTAATGGCTTTTTGTTGGCGGGAATGGCGGAAAATCTCTACAATGCTGGTTTGCGCCGGATTAATATTAGTTTGGATTCGCTGGAACCGGAGACTTTTGATAAGATAATTGGCAGTCGGGGACGATCGCGATGGACGCAGGTTTGGGAGGGAATTCAAGCGGCTTATCAAGCTGGATTCGACCCGCTGAAACTGAATGTTGTGGTAATTCCCGGTGTGAATGACAGCGAAATATTGGATTTGGCGGCGTTAACAATTAACCGGAATTGGCACGTTCGTTTTATTGAGTTTATGCCGATCGGCAATGGGGATTTATTTGGCGATAAAGGTTGGGTAGCTTCGGCAGAATTGCGGCAACAAATTAGCGACAAATACGGGTTAGCCGAGTCGGGAGTGCGCGGAAATGGGCCGGCGGATGTGTTTCAAATTCCGGGGGCGAAGGGCACTTTAGGATTTATCAGCCAAATGTCGGAGTGTTTTTGCGATCGCTGCAACCGGATGCGTTTGTCTGCTGACGGGTGGCTGCGGCCTTGTCTGCTGAACGAAACGGGGCAAATTGACTTAAAAACTGCTCTGCGTGGTGGGGTGTCTACAGTCGAATTGCGCGATCGAGTGCGGCACATATTAGAGATTAAACCGGAGATTAATTTCAAGCAGCGAGATTCGGGAACTACTCAAGGAAATTACAGCCGCACCATGTCTCAAATCGGCGGGTGATATCAATTCCGGTTACACTCCTTATGATAGAGAGGAGACGGCACTGCCCATAGGTGTCAACTTAACGCTAAACCCTTTCAGAGACTACTGTTTAACTATTAAGGCCAGATCCCCCCTAACCCCCCTTAAGAAGGGGGGGACAGGAGTCCGATCAAAGTCCCCCTTCTTAAGGGGGATTTAGGGGGATCTAGACTCAGGTAAAAACCAGATTTCTCAGGGCTTTCAGGCTTAAGTTGACATCAATGGGCACTGCCGTCTCCTAATTTTAGCTTGGGCAAAAATGGGCGATCGATCTTTGTCAACTCTGTATCGATAATTTATTTGCTACACTTAAGACATCATCCAATTTAGTAAGTCAGATGAACACCATCTCGATCGCCATTTCAGACCTGCTGATGCTGAAGCTACAAAAAGTTGCTGCTGAGATGAATGTATCGATCGAAGAATTAGTCTTGATGAACATTGAAAGCTCGATCGCGCAACGAGAAAATCCCGCAGCAAATACCGATCGAGATATTCGCAATCAAAATGCTGAAATTGCGATCGAGGTAATTGACAAATTTTATACTCTTGCTACGGAATGGCAGAGTGAAGTTGCGGGAATGTCTTCGACAGCTCAAATGTCTCAGCATCCTGCATATCAGGAAATTATTAATATGGGTTCTCAAGTCGTACCGCTGTTGCTATCGGAACTGAAAAAAAATCCCCTTTACTGGTTAGCTGCATTGAATGAAATTACGGGTGAAAATCCCATTAAACCGGAACAAAGGGGAAGGGTAAAACAGATGGCATCAGCTTGGATAGAGTGGGGTAAAGATCGAGGCTACGCGATTGAATAGAATGTATAGAAGACCAGAACTTGAAATTAAATGGCCGAACTTGTCTCGCACTGATTATCGAGTTACTAGCCAAAAGTCACAGGAATATAACTGTTTCGCGTGGGCTGCTGGTGAAGAAGATCGCTGGTGGCAACCGATACCTGGAGAGCAATTCTATTGGCCAGAAGGCGTGCCGCAAGAGGAGACTTTAGACGCATATATTCAGGCTTATCAAACACTGGGATATGAACTTTATAATGGCGATACATTAGAAGCTGGATATCATAAAATAGCAATATATGTTGACTCTAGCGGTATCCCAACTCATGCAGCCAGACAGTTACCTAATGGTAAGTGGACAAGTAAACTTGGATGGTTGGAAGATGTTGAACACGAATGGGAGCGTGTCACTTTTGCGATGAGTATAAATACTCGTGAACCCCAGCTTGACTTTTTTACTGATGATCAGTATATA
>NZ_JAUBSB010000012.1:0-64174 GCF_036702135.1 Microcoleus sp. LAD1_D3
ATAAGTGTAACTCGGTTCGCTTGGGAGCACAAAATCCTGATTCATCTAAATATTTTAAGTCGATTTCTCCCGCAGCACACTTTTTAACGCTTAAACTTTGAGCGGCAATTGTGTTTGAATTGGAACGCTGTTTTCATCCAATACAGACACCGCATTTACGAACACAATTGTATGCGGGACTGCCGGCATTAAGCGGCGCAGCGCGTTCAAGTAAGATTCGGCATCGGGGCGGCGGGCGAAACGGGCGACTGTTAACCGCTGACAGTTGGGGAGGTGGCGAATTAGATGCCAAGGTTGAAGTCGATCGCGATATGTCGATTGTTTTGGTATCATAGGAAAATCCTTCCCACTTTTGTGGGTGGTGAATGAAAGGCGATCGCTCTAGATTTCTCAGGTCAGGGGGCGATCGCTAATTTGATAATATTAATCTTATGATACGTTCGTATCGACTGTCAAGTGCAAGATGGGTCTAATTCGGTTGCGGGTTCGAGAACTAGCTGAAGAGAAGGGTTGGACGTTGAAAGAAGTTTCTGAGCGATCGGGCATTCCTTACAGTACGGTTAGAAGCTATGCCCATTCTCCCAAGCTGGCAACGGTAGATTACACAGCTTTAAACAAAATGGCTCGCGTGTTTGATATTGCGATCGAAGATTTAGTTGAGATTTTGGAAGAGTAGGCTGATTTTTTGCTGGGAATATGGGACGAATTAGGCTGCGAGTTCGAGAATTTGCTCAAGAGAAGGGTTGGAATCTGACAGAAGTCTCCAACAGAACAGGTATTCCATATACCACGATCATTACCTATGCCAATTCTCCAGGCATGGCTACCGTTGACTACACAGCTTTGGACAAGATGGCCAGTGCGTTCGATATTGCGATCGAAGATTTAGTCGAGATTTTGGAACAGTAAACTGATTGTGCGTAAACGACGGCTCTTGCGTTAGCACTTTTTACACGATACTTGCGTATATTGGAATTTTCCGGCTGTAGACTAGAGTCAGGAGTTGTTCAGTCTGCCGGAGTTATATCAATGCCAATTAATCGTCTGTCTGACATAGAAGAAAACTTGGAATTGCTGCAAGAGCAATTAGTGGGCAAGCAGAAGGCTCTAAATTTAGCACCGCAAGAAGACAAGATCCGAATTAAACTGCAAATTCGAGAGCTACGCAAGGATATTCGGGAGCAGGAAGAGGATTATTGGCAGGTTTTCGCTCGGCAAACGAAAACAGAAGAAATTCCCGAACATGAGGCTGAGGTTATTGTTGCCGAGATTGTCGAAGAAGTTGGACAAATTGAAGTGCGGCGACAGTATCCCGATGAGGTAGTTCAGATTTTGCAGGAAATTCGGGACAAGCTAAACCAACCGGGACCGACAGCGGCCGCGAAACTTAAAGGCGTAATCTCAAGCATTCCGCCGTTTGTAGGAATTTCCTACGAGGCAGAATTGGATACAGAGAATGTTTTACAGCAGCATTTCCCAACGTTTCGGAAATGGGCTAAGGTATTTGCAAAAAAGTCTTAGACCTGGAGCCCAAAACACCTAATCCAGGTTTCACAAGTTTTTACCAACTATACGATATTCCCTCTGAACTCGGTTCAAAAAACTTTGTCGGACGGGATGAGGAAATGCAGCAGTTGCACGGATTGTTGCAGGATGGGAGCCGCGTTGCCATTGCCGCTGCGTCGGGAATGGGCGGCATCGGCAAGACAGAATTGGCATGGCAGTATGCAAACTTTCACCGCGAACACAACACCTATCCAGCGGGGATTTGGTGGCTGTTTGTCCGGGACAACGATTTAGCGCCGCAGGTGTTGCAGAAAGCGCTGCGAATGGGAATTCAGCCGCCGGATACTCTCGACAATCTGGAGGAACGGTTGCAGTTTTGCTACGAAGAGTGGGCAAAACAAACCTCTGGCAATGCTCTGCTGGTATTGGATGATGTCAACGATTACCGCGCGGTGCAGCGGTTGCTGCCTAGAAATCCCCGCTTTAAGGTGTTGCTGACAGCGCGACAATTTGTGCCGTCGCCTGTGGGGTGTTTGCCGTTAAAAGTTTTGAAACCAGAGGCGGCGCTAAACTTGCTGCGGCTGACGGCTGGGGATTTGCCGGGAAACGGGCTGGGACGGATTGATGCCCAGCTTGAAGATGCTCAAGCGCTTTGTCAGTGGTTGGATTATTTGCCTTTGGGCATTGAACTGGTGGGGCGCTATCTGCGGCGCAAGCGGGCGCTGTCCTTGGCAGAAATGCTGCAACGGTTGCAGAGTCAGCGATTGGAGGCACGGGCATTGCGGGAGGCGGAAGCTGGGATGACGGCTAGGCGCGGAGTGGCGGCAGCTTTTGAGTTGAGTTGGGCGGAGTTGAAATCTCCGGCGCGGACGCTGGGGTGTCTGCTGAGCGTGTTTGCTCTGGCTCCGATTCCTTGGGAGTTGGTAGCTGAGTGTTTGCCGGATTGGGATGAGGAGGAGTTGGAGGATTGTCGGGATTACGAACTGCTGGAACAAAGTTTGCTGTCCCTGGTGGAGGATGAAACCTCAGATTCGGGTCAATCTGGGCTGGTGCAGCCACGCTATCAACTTCATGGTTTGATTCGGGAGTTTTTTGCGGCAAAATTGCAGGGGCGCGCCGATACTGAGATTTTGCGGAGCAACTTTGCAGTGGTGCTGACAGCGGTGGCGAAGACGATTCCGCAGACTGTGACGCTGGAGGTGCAGGAACGGGTGAAGGAGGCGCTGCCCCATTTGGAGGTGGTGGCGGAGCAATGGTCGCATTTGCTGGAAGATAAGGATGCTGTGTGGTCTTTTACGAGCTTAGGGTGGGTTGCTCAGGGACAGAGTTCTTGGGTAGAGGCGGAGAAGTGGTTCAAAGCTTGTCTCCAGATGACACAGCAACGCTGCGGAGCCGACCATCCCGGTACGGCAACCAGTTTGAACAATCTGGCAGACCTATACCGTGCAATGGAACGCTACCCGGAGGCGGAACCGTTATTAGTGCGATCACTCGCCATCATAGAGCAACAGCTCGGAGCTGACCATCCCCAGACGGCTATGAGTTTGAACAATCTGGCAGCCCTGTACTATGCAATGGGTCGCTACGCGGAGGCGGAACCGTTATTAGTGCGATCGCTCTCTATTTACCAGCAGCAGCTAGGAGCCGACCATCTCAATACCGCTCCGACTTTGAACAATCTGGCAGAGCTATACTGTGCAATGAGACGCTACTCGGAGGCGGAACCCTTCTTCGTGCGATCGCTCGCCATCATAGAGCAGCAGCTCGGAGCCGAGCATCCCCACACGGCTATGAGTTTGAATAATCTGGCAACTCTGTACTATGCAACGGGACGGTACGCGGAGGCGGAACCGTTATTAGTGCGATCGCTCGCCATCATAGAGCAGCAGCTAGGAACCGAGCATCCCCATACTGCTCAGAGTTTGAACAATCTGGCAGAGCTATACCGTGCAATGAGACGCTACTCGGAGGCGGAACCCTTGTTAGTGCGATCGCTCTCTATCCATGAGCAGCAGCTCGGAGCCGACCATCCCACTACGGCAAAGAGTTTGAACAATCTGGCAGGGCTATACGAGTCAATGGGACGCTACCCGGAAGCAGAACCCTTGTTAGTGCGATCGCTCTCTATCAACAAACTGCTGTTCGGAGCCGACCATCCTCATACGGCAACGAGTTTGAACAATCTGGCACATCTGTACCATGCAATGGGACGCTACCCCGAGGCGGAATTCTTGTATCTGCGATCGCTCACGATTAACGAGCAGCAGTTCGGAGCCGACCATCCTCATACGGCAGCTAGTTTGAACAATCTGGCATGGCTCTACTATGCAATGGGTCGCTACCCGGAGGCAGAACCGTTTTTTCTGGGAGCATTAGAAATCTTGTTTAACCAATTGGGGAAGAATCATCCCGACACCCAAAGAGTTTGTAGGAATTTCATTAATTTTCTCCAGCAGGCCACATCAACTGGTCAAGACTCGCAACTTTCCCAGCATCCAACAACGCAAGCAATGGTTAAGCGAGTTCGGGAGACGGAGTAGCTGTTACTGCTAGAACGATTGTTGCCAATTTCTCACTCAAATTTTTGGCGCATCGCTTCATCTACAAAACTCCAGTTTCCAGACAGGAAGACAATGATTTGCAATTCGTCGCCTGCGAAAATGTAAACTTCATCGCTTTGTGGATCACAGCGGAATAGTGAGTTACACAACCTCTTCTAATTCAGGAATATGTTCAGCTTCATAGTTTTCGATTAAAACACCAATAACGTCCATCATCGAAGCCAGGGGATGACTTTCATCCTCGCCCACTCGCTCGATAAGGCTATCTAGTAGTTCGACTAAACGCTCGTATTCCTGTTCGGTGTGAGGGACAAAAACCATTTTAGCAATGGATGACCAAGCACCAATTGTTTGATCGAGATTAAGACTTTGCATCATTCTTTCCACCTTTCTTCATCGTATTCTGAGTGAGTTAATACAGCTCGAATGTAGACTTTGTGCCGATTGTAATGAATAGCAGCAATGAGTCTAACTTTATTCCCTCCAATGTTGAAAACAGTCAATTTCCCGACTCGATCCGCCGATGGAAATATTTCGCGGAGTTCAACGAATGTCGCAAATTCATTTTGTTTGACGAGTTTGTACCACTGAACCAAGGCATTTGTTGTATCTGGATGAAGTTTAGCAAACTCATTCAGCCGTTTGCGGGTGATCACGTGCATATTAATTTACTCATGCCTCCTCCTCTTTAATTTTTGGCGTTAGTCCTGTCAACGAAGCATCGAGCCAGATTCTTCGCTTCGCTCAAAATGACAGAATTACCTTAAAATGCGTAAATCCAGTTTATCAAACTCCCGAAAAAAAAGGGAGAAATTCTCTCTCCCCTTCTCCTCTACGCCTTTACGATTCCTTCCCCTACTTCATCTCATATCCAAACAAATTCGGATCGACTTCTCCCAAATTCAAATCTGCCAAACCATACTCAGCCCAACGCCGATCGACCATCGCGGCCACATCCGGATCGGACTCCAAAACTTCCCCCCATTCGTGATCGGTTTCCGGCGGCATCTTCGTAGTAGCATCAATCCCCATTCTGCCTCCCAAACCAATCTTTTCACTGGCAAAATCTAACGTATCAAAAGGCGTATTCGGCAGAATAAATACATCCCGAACCGGGTCAACTTTAGAACTAATTGCCCAAACTACTTGACGCGGGTCGCGAATGTTGATACTTTTATCCACAACAATCACAAACTTAGTGTAAGTAAACTGCGGTAATGCACTCCAAAATGCTAAAGCAGCCCGGCGCGCTTGACCGGGATATGCTTTATCAATCGAGATAATTGCCGCTTTATAACTCAGGGCTTCCATCGGTAAGAAGAAATCGACAATTTCCGATACTTGCTGCCGCAAAATAGGGGTATAAATACGGTTAAGCGCGATCGCCATCATTGCTTCTTCTTTCGGCGGCCGCCCGCTAAATGTGGTCAGATAAATCGGGTCTTTGCGGTGCGTCATGCAGTGGAACCGCACCAAGGGCGAATCTTCCACGCCGCCGTAATAACCCATGTGATCCCCGAAGGGCCCGTCGGGCAGAACTTCCCCTGGCGTAATCGTTCCTTCTAACACAATTTCCGAGTCCGCCGGTACTTCCAAATCTACGGTTTTGCACTTCGCCAATTGCACGCCGGAACCGCCGTAAAGTCCGGCAAATAACCATTCCGATAAATCTACAGGAATTGGGGTTGCTGCGGCGAGAATAATCAGGGGATCGACTCCAAGGGCGATCGCAACTTCCAACTTTTTACCAGCCTGCGCCGCTTTCCGCAAGTGTCGCGCCCCGCCCCGCACCGATAACCAGTGTACAGTCATCGTGTTTTTTGACTGCAACTGCAACCGATAAACCCCCACATTCGGAGTGCCCGTTTCGCAATCTTTGGTAATTACCAAACCCAGGGTGATAATTTTGCCCGCATCTCCCGAATAAGGGCGAATCATCGGGATTTTGTTCAAATCCACCCCTTCTCCCTCAAATACCACTTGCTGACAAGCTGGGAAAAAGTCGCGGCCCGGTTTGGCTTTCACTACGTCGAACAACACTTTGCCGAATTCTATCGCTTGGGAAATCTTTTTCGGCGGTTTCGGCTGTTGCAGCATTCCCAGTTTTTTGCCGAGCTCTTCTAGTTCGATCGGCTTTTCCATGTTCATCGCCCAGCAAACGCGCTCTTCCGTACCCAAGAGGTTGATTGCGACGGGGAATTCGGCCCCTTTGACGTTTTCAAACAGCAGTCCAGGGCCACCTTTTTGCAGCATTTGGTTGGAAATTTCGGCAATTTCGAGGTCGGAATCGACTAAGGCGCTAATCCGGCGCAGTTGTCCCCGTTCTTCGAGTAGTTTTAGGAATCCCCGTAAGTCTCTAGCCATTTTTTTTAAGAATTGTTAACGTTCTTTTGTTATTATGAGCCGATCGACTGCCACAATTTACTCTTGAACCCCTCAAAGAATATCTATTTAACGAGCCGCGAAGACGCGAAGGGCGCCAAGAAAGAGAAAGAAGAAGATAGGTAATGCCTTGTTCGGTTCAGGAGTAGGCTGCATAATGGGTTACATGAAATGTCCAAGATGCGAATCAGACGAAGTTCGTAAAAACGGCCGTCCCAACGGGCACCAGCGGTATCTTTGCAAAGCTTGCCGCAAACATTTTTTTGAGCGGTTGAGTCCGCAGTCTTTCAGTCGCCAATGCACCGAAACAGAGTTAAGCGAAGCTATCCCGCAAGGAATCGAGTCTGCAACAACCACAGAGTCCGGCGGGATTTCGATTTTGCTGTTAGATGCCGAAAATCTGAAACTTAAGGTTAATACAGAACAATTCTTAGCGGGTTTGTGCGACTATCCCCTGCAAGTTAAAATTGCTTTTGCTAACTGGAAAAACCCAAGTATCGGCAAGTTGGATGCTGAACTTTATGATCGCGGTTACGAACTGATTCACGTTCCGGGCGGTGCTAATAGTGCGGATGGTAAAATGATTGCTTTTGGCGCTGCTATTTTATATCGATATCGGGATGTAAAACAAGTTTTTGTCTGTTCTTCGGATGGTTTGTTAAATCATCTTTGCAATCAGTTGCAAAATCAGGGATTGACTGTCTTTCGGGTGCGTCGGCAAAATTCTGTTTTGTCTGTAGAAAACTGTCAGAATGGTGAGAGCAAGCACTATTCTTGCGAAAGAGAAGAGGAAATCCCTAGTTTTGAAGAATTGGCTAATCAAGTTACAGAGTTGTTGAAGGCTGAACACAAATCTATTGATGAGCGAATCGCTCGTTTTTCTACTGTGGCTGAGCTTTTTCAAGAGCGCCACACTATTGTTTTCCCTTCTACAACTTCCCCTGCTGCACTGTCGGATTCAGCAGAAGACAAAATTTCTTCTGGGACTAAAGAGTGTGTAACTCCTCTTGTCGTGGATCTAGATATTGAATCCCAAAAAGTTCCCGAAACCAAGTCAGTCAATTCAATTGGGATTAATTCGCTGGATGATTTAGAAAAGATACTTGTAGCAATGATTGCGAAAGCGATAGTTGAGTTAAAACAAAATGCTATTTTCGTCACAAGAATCAAGAAACAATTTTATACGAAATATCAGTGTCATGCCGATTTACTTGTGAAAAAGTTTTTGCCTGATTCTAGTCTAATTAATTATTTTAAATCGCGTCCGTCTGTTTTCAAAATGGAATTGCTCGGTAACGAACATCAAGTGGCGATCGCTCCCAAAGCAGCAGCAGCTTCAAAAACAGATCCCTCAGCCGCCCTGGAAGCATCTATAGAAAATATTGTACTGGCATTAACTGCTAAATCTCCAGGCAATTACATTGGCATTAACCAGGTAGCCACCGAATTTCACAAGCAATACGGTCAACCGATTACTAAAAAGCTGCAATCGCTGCATTTGGGTAGCAATTTTTACGATTTTTTGCAGTCATGCCAAAAATTTAAAGTTCAGAAAAAGGGTAAGGAGCATCAAGTGGCGATCGCCAAAGTTACGGATTAAATATATGACTCCAAAGTCATATATTGTGAGGGTAAGGTGCGCTTGGACGTACCTTACAAGCTATAGCAGTCGCCAAGGTGCTTAGGCCACACTCGCCCTTCGACTACGCTCATGTACTCCCTGGCGATCGTATTCAAGATTGAGGTCAAACAGACAACTTTTCGCCTGTCAGGTTTTAATGGGGCGGCCCACTTTTCTTTCAACCAGTCCGAGGTTTTAACCCTCTGTTATCGAATTGCTTACCTATTTTTAACCATTTTTGATTAGCTATTGTGATAAATTATCAGAGGACATCAGTTGTTTTAAATAACCATCTACTAGCAATCATTAGTTATTAGTTTTTAAAGCTGAATTTTTGAGTCAGTTTGCAGCGACTCAATTACTGAATAATAATTAATCCCTCACTAACTAGCACGAAAAATTAATTATTTTTAAACTATCAATACACTCTCGATCGCCAACAATCAAAAGCCCAGGTTTAAATGAAAACTGCCCCTTCGCATCTGCCACCCCCTGAGTCTAAGCTTTGGCAGCGCAATTTAACCTCAGCTATGTGGGAAGAGTATGCTTTACACGTTCTATTGGCGATACTTGGGTGTATTCCCGCATTGATCACCCTAGGAATTATTACAGTCCTGATTTATGAAACAGCAATTTTCTTCCAAGAAGTACCTTTGTGGAGATTTTTGACAGATACGCAGTGGACGCCACTGTTTCCCAATAAAACCTTTGGCATTATGGTACTTGCCAGCGGCACATTGTTGACAACGGCGATCGCCATGACTGTTGCCGTGCCTATTGGCTTGCTCACCGCCATCTACCTCAGCGAATATGCTCCCCATACAGTGCGTTATCTGCTCAAACCATTTATAGAAACTCTATCGGGAATCCCCACTGTAGTCTATGGCTATTTTGCTCTGTTATTTGTCACCCCGCTGCTGCAAAAAATTATCCCCACTCTAGCCGGGTTTAGTCCTTTAAGTGCAGGTTTAGTCACTGGCATAATGATTGCACCTATCGTATCTTCAATGAGTGAAGACGCCATTCACAATGTACCTCATAAATTACGCGAAGCCGCTTATGCTTTAGGTTTTACTCAACCTGAAATTATCACTAAAATAATTTTACCCGTCGCATTTCCCGGCATCGTCGCCTCTTTTACATTAGCAGCTTCTCGCTGTTTGGGAGAAACCCTAATCGCCTCCATTGCAGCCGGACAAAATCCCCATTTGGCTCTAAATCCGCTAGAACCAGTATCGACCATGACTGCTTTTATCATTCAAGTAAGTTTGGGCGATGTACCTATAAATTCGCTAGAATTTCACACTATTTTCACAGTAGGAACTGTCATATTTTTGATGACATCGCTCCTTAACACACTGAGTCACTTGCTTGTCCGGCGCCACCGCGTTCTAATGTTAGAACTCCCACTCTCCAGCCCGGAGGGCAATCAAGAAATTTTAGCGATTAATTCCCGGTCAGATATCGATCAATACTCCCCTCAAAAAACACCAAATTCTCCTCACATTTTTCAGTCTAATTTCGCCAAACGTCACTTCGTCGATCGAATATTCATAATTCTCACAGCTATTCCACCTTTAGTTCTAATAACCGTTATCGGGCTTTTATTATTTGATGTTTCTCAAGATGGTCTCTCGCGTCTTAACTGGCAATTTATCACGTCATTTGCTTCCAGAAATCCCGAAGAAGGAGGAATTTACGTAGCCTTAGCAGGAACTTTTTGCTTGCTGGGATTAACTGCCATTTTCGCTACCCCCATTGGAGTAGGAGCAGCAATTTATCTCGAAGAATACGTCCCCAATAATCTATTTAGCGAATTCCTCGAAATTAACATTGCAAATTTAGCAGCAATGCCCTCTATTATTTATGGCTTGCTAGGGCTGGGAGTATTTGTTCACGGATTAGGATTCTTGACTGGCAAGTACAGTTTACTTTCTGCGTCCCTCACTCTATCAGTAATCGCTTTACCCACAATAATTATAGCTACTCGTTCAGCGCTGCGCGCCGTTTCCTATAGCTTGCGCGAAGGAGGCACCGCTACAGGAATGACTCGGTGGCAGGTTTTGTGGCATCTAGTCCTGCCATCTGCAATGCCCGGTATTTTAACGGGAATTTCTTTATCCCTTTCCCGCGCAATTGGCGAAACAGCCCCGCTAATTGCGGTAGGTGCATCGGCTTTTATTACCTTTACGCCTGCTTTATCTCTGGAGGGGTTGCACAGTCCTTTTACCGCTCTACCCGTTCAAATATTTAACTGGGTTTCTCGAAGTCAAGCCGATTTCCAACAAAATGCAGCAGCAGCAATTATCTTGCTAATTGGCATTCTATTTGTGATGAACATTTCAGCTATAATATTGCGAGATTGCTATAGCAAAAAACAAGCATAAAGTATCAAAAAGCAATTAGCAACCCGTAATTGCGAAGTAAAATCTCACCCCAGTAGAAATAAATTTTCGCACCCTGTAAACCGAAAAATCAAGGATTAGGAGTGTAACGGATAAATTATTGGTTTTTTCTTGCACTCCCCTATCCGCAATTCCCAATCCCCAGTCGCCAGTTTCTTTGTACCTATGCAAACAGATTTTGAATTGCCAACCCCCCTAGAAGCTATTTTGCGCGTCCAGCAACTATCCGTATCCTACAATAACACTTTAGCCATACAAGGAATCAATATGGAAATTTACAAAAATCAAGTTACAGGATTTATCGGCCCTTCTAGCTGCGGAAAAACTACTCTGCTGCGCTGTTTTAATCGTATCAACGACTTAGTTAAAGGCGCCCAAGTAACTGGAAAAATTACTTTTGACGATCGAGACATCACAGAGTTCAATCTCATAGAGATTCGCCGCCGCATCGGTATGGTATTTCAAAAACCCAATCCATTCCCCAAATCTATTTACGAGAACATCGCTTTGGGACTTCGCGTCAACGGCTATCGGGGAAATATTGACGAGCTTGTCGAAGATTCTCTCCGTCAAGCAGCGCTGTGGGATGAAGTAAAAGACCGGCTTAATAAAAATGCTATGACTTTATCAGGGGGCCAGCAGCAGCGACTTTGCATTGCTAGAGCCTTAGCACTGCAACCAGAGGTGATTTTGATGGATGAACCTTGTTCAGCGCTCGATCCAATTTCAACTTTACGCATAGAAGAATTGATTAACCGACTTAAAAAGCATTACACAATTGTTATAGTCACGCACAATTTACAGCAGGCTTCAAGAGTTGCTGATCTTGTTGCCTTTTTCAATATCAAGATTCAAGAAGGAAGGCGAGTGGGCGAACTTGTAGAGTATGCTTCAGCTCCTTCTCTATTTCTCAGTCCTCAACATAAAACGACTTGTGATTATGTGGGTACTTACAGCCGCATAGATAGTGTAATTAATTAAAAAATTAAGGTGCGTTACAAGTAGATATAACGCACCTTAATTCAGTCATTGATTATCCAAATCGACCTTCTACATATTCTTGCGTTTGCTGCTTGGCAGGATTGTTAAAAATAGTCTTAGTTTGATTAAACTCCACCATTTCGCCTAAATACATGAAAGCCGTATAGTCAGAAACCCGTGCGGCTTGCTGCATATTGTGAGTGACAATTAAAATTGTCACTTGTTCTTTCAACTCGGCAATTAAAGCTTCGATGCTGGAAGTTGCGATCGGGTCGAGCGCAGAAGTTGGTTCATCAAATAAAATTATTTCCGGTTCGGTTGCGAGAGCTCTCGCAATGCACAACCGCTGCTGTTGACCTCCCGAAAGATTAAACGCCAAATCATTTAATCTGTCTTTTACTTCATTCCACAAAGCTGCGCCCTGCAGAGCTTTTTCGACTTTTTCATCCATGACGCTGCGCTTCGTTTGACCTCGCACCCGCAACCCGTAGACTACATTTTCATAGATTGACTTGGGAAAAGGATTTGGCTTTTGAAACACCATGCTGATCCGCATCCGAACTTCGATGGGATCTACCTTACGGCTGAGGATATTAATCTCATCGGAGTCCAGCAAGATTTCCCCTTCGTAGCGATTGCCGGGATAGAGGTCGTGCATCCGATTGAAACACCGCAGCAGCGTAGTTTTGCCGCAGCCAGACGGGCCAATCAGCGCGGTCACTTTTTTATCATCCACAACTAGGTTGATGTTTTTCAGTGCCTGAGTTGAACCGTAGAAAAAATTCAGATTTCTGACCTCAGCTTTTGCCTTAACGGCAGTTGAAGACGAAGAGTTGGTTGTGATTTTTTTTACCATTTGATGTTTTTGCGGAAAATATAGCGGAGATAAATTGCCAAGCCATTCATTGCCAAGGTCATCGCCAGTATTATGAGGCCTGCTGCGGCGGCGTTGTTTTGAAATTCCGGTTGCGGGCGCGATACCCAGTTGAACATTTGCATGGGCATGACTGTGAAGGGTGACATCAGCCATTTAAAGGAAACATAAGGAAATTCGGCTTGCAGGGGAGAGTCTGGCAAAAAGGCAATAAAGGTGAGGGCTCCAATTGTAATCAGAGGTGCTGTTTCTCCGATCGCCCTTGACAACCCCACAATTACTCCTGTCATAATACTGCCAGCGGAGTATGGCAAAACGTGATCCGAAATCGTTTGCCACTTGGTAGCGCCTGTGGCGTAGGAAGCTTCCCTGATCTCATTAGGAATAGCCCGAAGTGCCTCGCGAGTAGTAACAATTACTACTGGTAAAATCAGCAGTGCTAAAGTCAAACCAGCGGTGAGAATACTCTGACCCAAGTTTAATTGATATACAAAGAAACCTAAAGCTAAAAGTCCATAAACAATTGAAGGAACGCCTGCTAAATTAGTGACATTAATTTCGATAAAATCAGCAACCCAATTTTTCCTGGCGTACTCTTCCAAGTAAATACCCGACGCAATACCCAAGGGAACTGCGGCTAAAGCGGTTACTAACATTACTAAAGTCGAGCCTACCCAACCAGACAGTACGCCTGCATTTTCCGCGCGACGGGAGGGGAAGGATGTCAAGAATTGCCAGGAAAGACGCGGTAGACCGTCGATCGCCAAATCAATGATTAATGCTAACAGGACAACCACGCCTAATAGCATAAACAATAAGCCTATCGCAGCGAAAATGCTGTCCCAGAGCTTAGCTTTTGCAATTATTTTTCTGATTTCCTGTATATTTTTTACTGCCATATTTTGGTAGTTAGTAATTGGCAATTGATTATTGGTAATTAGTGAGTAGTTTTGACTTTTCAATTGTGAATTATCAACTCTTTAACTCAAAAGTCAAAACTTGCTTTTTACCCTTCCCTAGTATTAGTAAATTTCTCTGTAACGCTTGCTCAGAAAATGCCCAATTATGTTAAATACCAAAGTCATCAACACTAGGGTCAACCCGGCCACAAAAATTGTTTGATACTCTATGCTGGCGTGCGGCAAATCGCCGAGACTCACTTGCACGATATAAGAAGCAATTGTAGCACCGGGTTCCATTGGATTCCAGGTGTAATTTGGCTGCAAACCAGAGGCGATCGCGGGGACCATTGTAAGGCCCACAGCACGAGAAATTGCCAAAATGTAAGAAGCAGAAATTCCTGAAAGTGCAGCGGGAAAAACTACCGACGTTGCTGTCTGAAATCGTGTTGCTCCCATTGCATAAGCGCCTTCTTTGAGATATACTGGCACTGATCGCATTGCATCTTCGCCGATCGAACTAATGAAGGGTACAATCATAATCCCCACCACCAATCCAGCGCTCAACATATTGAAGCCCGGTAAACCTGGCAGCACTTTCTGCAATAGCGGGGTTACAAATAAGAAGGCAAAGTAACCGTAGATTACTGTGGGAACTCCCGCCAGCAATTCCAACGCTGGCTTCATCACCTCTCGCACCCGACTGTCAGCAAATTCGCTCAGGTAAATCGCAATGATTGTACCCATAGGAATTGCCACCATCATTGCAACTCCCGCAATTACCAAAGTACCCGAAACTAGGGGCAAAATCCCGTAGCGAGGCTCGGAAAACAGCGGTGTCCATTCTGTACTCGTGAGAAATTCCACCAAAGAAACTTTTTGGAAGAAACCCAAGGACTCCGAAACTAGGATGTAAAGAATAGCGAAAGTAGTTAGTACCGATGAAAAGGCTGCAAGGAACAGCAAGAAGGCGATCGCGCCTTCGCGTAAATCCCTCACTACCTTTGGGGAAAACGCGGCTTGTTTGGATAATTTCACTGATTTTTGAGCCATTAGTTATCAACAATTAGTCATTGGTTATTAGTTATCAGTCATCAGTCATTAGTCGTGACTCTCCGATTTGCACCCCGAAATATAGATATAATTTTTGTAAGTAAATACAGCGCCACGATCTGGATTTACTCCCGTAACTAATGACTGCTGACTAAATAAATACCGACAAACTTGCTATCTGGCTTCGCGCTTCAACATTTCCTCAATCGTCAAACCTACAGCTTCTTCGCCACCGAAAATAGTGCCTACACGACGCTTTGTAAAATGACTCATAGCAGTTGTATAAGCCTGGGGAGGTAGAGCTACGTACTTGACCTCGCTCGCTAGTTTAGCACCGTTTTTGATATAGTATTCGACAAACTGCTTCACTTCCGGCTTATCTGCTGACTTGGCATTAACGTAGATGAACAGAGGACGCGATAGCGGTTGATAACTGCCATTTTGCACTGTCTGCGTAGAAGGCAATACTGCACCTTTGCCACCATTAATTCCCACTGCTTTGAGCTTGCCCTTATTTGCTTCGTAATAAGCGTAGCCGAAGTAGCCTATGGCATTTTTGTCGCGAGAAACACCGTTGACTAACACATTGTCGTCTTCGCTGGCCGTGTAGTCGCCCCGGCTAGATTTAGATTTGCCGACGATCGCTTCAGTAAAATAGTCAAAGGTTCCAGAAGCAGTACCCGCACCAAACAGCTTCAGAGGTGCGTTGGGAAATCCCGCCCGGATTTGGTTCCAATTATTGATTTTGCCCTGAGCTCCGGGTTCCCACATTTTCTTGAGTTCGGCAACTGTCAAGTTTTGCGCCCAGGTATTTTGGGGGTGAACCACGACAGTCAAAGCATCATAAGCAACGGGTAGTTCTATATATTTAATCCCAGCTTGAGCGCAAGCCTGCATCTCCGCTTTCAAAATCGGTCGGGAACCGTTGGAAATGTCAGTTTCGCCGCGGCAGAATTTTTTGAAGCCGCCACCCGTACCGGAGACGCCCACGGTAACTTGTATGCCTTTGTTGGTTTTTTGGAACTCTTCAGCGACTGCTTCGGTAATCGGGTAGACGGTGCTGGAACCGTCGATTTTAATTGTTCTTTGTCCTTGAGCCTGAATCGCTGGGACTGACATACCGATCGCCGCAGCTACAAATGCCGATGCACCCGCTATTGTCAAGCCGTTAAGCTTAAATTTCATCAAATTGAGCGCCATATAATTTGATCCTGTGCGTTAAGTATGATGAGCAGCGAATCCTATAGGAGGATAACAGTCGATCTTTAAATTTTGAATTAATTTAGATTATGAACAGTTTAAATTTTTCCCACTAACTGAGATAATGGACTGTTGAACAAAGCTTTTGATGACTATAAAATTGATCGGGAAAAAGCTTAAACTAGAAACGGCAGCGACAATAGTCTTTTTAAATGTGCGATTTGCGATCGTCTTGAAAACTTTGTAAGGTTTTTTGCAAAAATGTCTTCACCACTGCTGAAGCGAGAGTTGGGTGTTTTCGGCGCAACTCTCATGGGCCTGGGCTCAATCCTCGGTACCGGAGTATTTGTGAGTATCGGCATTGCTGCGGAAATTGCTGGGCCGGGAGTGATTTGGGCTGTAGGTATTGCGGCTTTAGTGGCTGTTTGCAATGGCCTCAACAGTGCTCAATTAGCAGCAAATCATCCTGTTAGCGGCGGTACTTATGAATATGGCTACAAATATCTCAATCCTTGGCTCGGTTTCACTGCCGGCTGGATGTTTTTGTTGGCGAAAACGGCTTCTGCGGCTACTGCTGCTTTAGGTTTTGCAGGGTATTTTTTAAATGCAGTTGGTGTAACCGATCGCACTTACGTAATCCTAACAGCTTTATTCGCCCTCGCCACCCTCACTCTGGTTGTCTTAACGGGAATTAGGCGATCGAATATTGCGAATACTGCCATAGTCTCAGTTACACTTCTATCCTTAGCAGTGTTTGTTGCTGTCGGTTTGCCAGAGGTAAGGTGGGAAATGCCCGCCCTACAGAATGATAGCTCGATCGGCTCCATCTTCCAGGCCACCGCCCTGATGTTTGTCGCTTATAGCGGTTACGCCCGCATCACCACCATGAGCGAGGAAGTGCGGGAACCGAGGGAAACCATTCCCAAAGCCATAATTTTCACTTTGGTGCTGACAATGCTGCTTTACGTGGGGGTAGCAGTAGTTGTCGCGGGTGCGGGGGGAGCCGATAAATTGTCTTTACAAATAGGCGGTACGACTGCACCTTTGGAAGTCATCGCCCGCAGTTTCCCAATTCCAGGAGTTTCTCAACTGCTAGCCGTCGGTGCAATTACCGCTATGTTGGGAGTCTTGCTGAACTTAATTTTAGGGCTGTCGCGCATCTGGCTGGCGATGGGGCGGCGCTTGGATATGCCGAGAGTCTTGGCGCGGCTGAATCCTTCGGGGACAACTCCCTACGTGGCTGTGGTGGTTGTGGAAGTTACGATCGCACTTTTAATCCTCGTCGGCGATGTCAAAACCACTTGGTCATTTAGCGCTTTTAGCGTTTTGATTTACTACGCTATCACCAACCTCGCCGCGCTGCAACTTTCCCCCGCCGAAAGGCTTTATCCGCAGTGGTTGGCTTGGGTGGGTTTGGGGAATTGTCTGTTTCTGGCTTTCTGGGTGGAGAGGCAAATTTGGCTGACAGGATTGGCATTAATTGCCGCCGGTTTAATTTGGCGGGCGATCGTCCGACTCCCGGCGAGAAACTAGAAGTGTGATAAATTGAAACAGCATCCCGCATTGTAGAGGGTCATGCCCGATCGAACTCCCGAGCTTGCGACTCAAGAATCTCCCGCATTCAGCGCCATCAGTCGCTATATCGCTCAAACACTAATTACCATTCAGGAAAAGCATCCCGAATGGATAGCTGAAAAATACAGGAACACCCCCTGGGCAAAACCTGATTTTCAGTCAGTTTTGATTGGAAAATTGACAAAAAGTTTCACAGTAGCCAGCGATACAGATTCCCTGCTGCTGACTGCGAAAAAATACCTACAAATTCTGCTGGTTCCAGAATTCGTTAATTCTCCTCAATTCAGCAAATTATGTGCCAAAATTCAGCAGCTAGCCCAATCTGAAACAGCACCCGCTAAATCACAAAACTCAGTTTCCTCAAAACCTCCCACTCCCACCACCAATCAAACAAATTCGCTTCCTCTGGGCATTGCTATCTTGCTGCTAGATGTCGAAAACTTGCAACTCACCATCGAAACCGAAAAATTCCTAGAGGGAATTTGCCACTATCCCATCCAAATCAAAGTTGCCTTTGCCAATTGGCGCAGCATGGGCAAGAAAGATGCCGAATTTCACCAGCGCGGCTATCAACTGATTCACGTCCCCCCCGGCAAAGACAGCGCCGACTTAAAAATGGCTACAGTCGGCGCATCGATTTTCGTACATTATCCCACAGCGAAAGAGATTTTTGTCTGTTCGTCCGATCGCGCCCTCACTCACCTCAGCAATACACTGCAAGCCCACGGATTAACCGTATTTCAAGTCCGCAAACAAATAGATAAAATTATAGTTTTAAACAGCAAAACCGGACAAGTGGAAACCCATTCCCTGGTAACTATACCGGAAATTACACCCCTAGAACAATTAGTTATTCAGCTAAAGGAATTAATCAAAAAAGAACAAAAACGCACATCAGCTCAGTGGATAAAACTTTCTACTGTTTCAGCTTTATTTAAGGAGAATCATGGTTTAGTCCTCAATCAAGTTGTTGCCCATCATTTGCTCGGCACTAAAACCAGGGATATCTTTCTCAAATATCCCACGGATTTTGTCCTCCACAAACCATCAGAAACTTCTCAAACTTATGTTACTCTTTTTGAAGTGAGATTGTCGCCCCCACCGCCAATACTGAGCCAAGAGACTCTGAATAACCACCAGGCAGCACCTGCAAGTTTGACAGATATTAATTCTTTGGAAGACTTGGAAAGAGCTCTTGTCAAAATAGTTGGTGACTTAACCGGCAACTCTCCTGACAATTCTGTATTTCTTTCCAATGTAGGCAGCGAATTTCACAGACAATACGGCAAACAAATTACCCAAATAATTAAAGATTTTAATCTCGGTAGGAAATTTACTAAATTTTTGCAATCCTGCGCTTCTCTCCAGCTAAAAAAAGCCGACAAAGGCTGGCAAGTTTCCCTCAATTAATTAAAAATTAGGCGTTGCTTAATCAGGGTATGAAAAAAATAACTTTAAAATCCAAAAGCTTTGTGGATACTGGTTTTTATGACGGGCATATTTAACGTTTCATACCGTAAATCAGCAACGCCAAAAATTAAAATATATAAGCATCCCCATTACTAGCAACTTGAGTTATCATACAATCGGGACGTAAAGATATGTAAAGGGATATGCAGGACAAAGTTGTAGTTGTGGTGGGTGCGACTGGCGGCATCGGTTCAGCGGTGGCCCGCCAACTCGCCGATGCGGGTGCGAAGCTAGTGCTCGTAGCCAGAGACAGCAGCAAGTTAGACGCTTTAGCTAGCGAACTTTCGGCAACAGAGGTACTGTGCGTGCCCACAGATATCACCGATTTGCAGCAAGTCGAGACGCTGATGCAGACAACTGTGGAACATTTCGGACAAATTGATGCTCTCGTAAACGCCGCTGGTGCCGGAATTCTCAAGCAGTGGAACAAGTTAGAACCGACGGATTTAGACGCCATGCTTGACTTGAACTTGAAAGGCAGTTTTTACACGTCTCAAGCAGCGGCGAATGTGATGAAAGAGCGCAAATCCGGCCACATTTGCAATGTCATCGGGATTTTGGGCAAGCATTCGATGGCGATGGGAACCGCTTATTGCGCTTCAAAGTTTGGGGTAGTTGGTTTCAGCAAGTGCATGGCAGATGAACTGCGACGCTACGGCATTAAGTTTACACTATTCTATTTTGGCGGGGTGGATTCTCCGTTTTGGGATAATGTGAGTTTGAAGGTAGACAGGTCAAAAATGCTGAGTACCGAAACTGCTGCAAATGCGATTATGTTTGCTCTTTCGGCTCACCCGCAAGCTGTGCCGATGGAGATTAATATTCAGCCGGAAAGTCATTTGTTCTTTTAGCTATTGAGGAGTGATTTGAAGGCAGAAGGCAGCGGAAGCTGCAGGCAAGAAAAATTATGAGATTTTTAGGTTTGAGAACTTGTACAGCACTTAATTATGTAGGGTGTACGGGCTCGCGCACCTTACCCATATAAGTAGCACGTCAAACCATTTTTTGGCCTTAGTCCTATTGGCGAAAGCTTAGCGGTCAAAGCGAAGCTATGGCAGACACGGGGTTTCTTTTAATTGCCGACTTATTTCTGCCTTCAGAGGGAGCGAGGATATTCAATCTTTAGGTTATTATTAACTGGGCGCGCAATAAAAAGTATGAAAAATATCCATTACTCAGTCCCTCCCTTGCAGTTTCGCCTTGAAAATCAGCAGATTTTCCATTTTTCAGTTTCCATTTTCAATTATTGATTATGGAGTTCGATCGCATTCAATTTTACGTTGAAAACGCTAAAGTATCCCGCGACTGGTTTGTCAGCCAGTTAGGCTTTCAATCAATAGCAGGTTATGCCAATAGCCACACTCACACTGAAGCTGTCAGCAGCGGCAATGTATGTTTTGTTTTATCTTCGCCCCTGACACCCGCTAGTCCCGCTGCTAGTTGGTTGAAGTTTCATCCTCCAGGGATTGCCGATGTAGGTTTTCGGGTAAAAAATATCGAATTAGTGATAGCTAGAGCGGCTGCACAAGGCGCTAAAATCCTGGAACCCATTCAAGAAGACCTAAACGCAGGAGGCTATTTTAAGCGGGCAAAAATCGCGGGCTGGGGAGATTTAAGCCATACGCTCGTTGAGCGAATTGGCAGCCATTCACTGCTATCGGCTTCGGATCAGCGGCCGCTGTTTACCCGGATTGACCACGTAGTGTTAAATGTTGAATCGGGCGATTTGTCAAGTGCTGTGAGTTGGTATCAAAAAATATTAGCTTTTCAACCGCAGCAAAATTTTGACATTCAGACTGAGAAATCGGCTTTGCGGAGCCAAGTTATGGTGCATGCTGAAGGTGGGGTGCAATTCCCGATTAATGAACCGGCAACAGCTAATTCTCAAATTCAAGAGTTTTTGAGTGCAAATCGAGGGCCGGGAATTCAGCACATGGCTTTGCAAACTAATAATATCGTGGGGGTTGTTGCCGATTTGCGATCGTGCGGTTTGCCTTTTCTACCGGTTCCTCCAACATACTACTCCGAATTGCAGCAGCGACAAAACTATTTGCCCGCAGATTGGCAAGAAATTGCAGCTTGTCAAGTTTTGGCCGATTGGCAAGAAGATACTCCCGCAGCGATGCTGCTGCAAATCTTTACCCAGCCAATTTTTGCAGAACCGACTTTCTTTTTCGAGATTATTGAGCGCCGAGTTAGTTTAGTTAACGGCAAACAGGTGCAAGCTGGAGGTTTTGGGGCGGGGAATTTTCGAGCTTTGTTTGAGGCGATAGAACGGGAACAAATGAAGAGGGGAAGTTTGATCGATGATTGACAAAAGTTCCAGTTTTTAAGTCAGACAGGCGTGTTAATCAGCAGTGCGATATCTTTCCACCCGTAGGCAATTTCTTTGAGTGAAACTCCGGCTCTACTTGTTTGCTGTTCGTCTACTTTTTCACCTCCTAACAATTCATAAAATTTATAGGCTGAATTGTCTCCTAGTACCCAAACAAGCATCGAGTTCAAACTTAATTCTGCCAATTTTGTGGCAACGGTTCTCACGAGTTGCCGTCCGATTCCTTGACGCTGATATTCCTCCAAAATATAGATGGCAAATAATTCTCCTTTATATACATATTTGCCAGTTCGCTCGCCACCACCCGCAGCAAAACCCACAATTTGTTCCGAGTCATTCTCAGCAACGCAGACAAAAACCCCAGTATTTTTGACGTTTGTCAGGATTTCTTGCCAACGGCTTTCTGCTTTTTCATAGGACAGTTGCGCGAGGTAATCTGCTGGTACAATTTTTCGGTAAGCTGTCCGCCAAGTATCTAGATTCACCCGTGTTATTGCAGGTGCGTCAGCGATTTTAGCTTCTCTCACAATCATCAGAAAATACTCCTTTCGGGCCCTGAAATTCTCTTTTCAAGTCTAGGCAAACTATACGATCGCGCCCTTCTAGTTTAGCTCGATACAGCGCTCGATCGGCCTGTCCAATTAACTCCTCAATCGATAAACCAGCACCAGGTACAGTAGTAGCGATCCCCATACTAAGAGTTATAAACTTACTTACCTTGGAAGCAGCATGAAAAATTGCCGCTGCTTTCAAACCGCTGCGAATTGCTTCAGCTACCTGCTTTGCTCCTTGCACATCAGTTCGTGACAAAATTACCGCAAATTCTTCGCCCCCGTAGCGAGCGGCTAAATCTCCTGCCCGCTGAGCGTTGCTAGCTAAAATCTCGGCTACTTGTTTTAAACATTCGTCGCCTCCTTGATGCCCGTAATGATCGTTGTAAAGTTTGAAAAAATCGATATCGCACAAAATTAAAGACAGCGACTCTTTTTCTCGCTCCATCAACTGCCATTGTAACTCCAATTTTTTGTCAAAACAGCGGCGGTTGGGAATTTGAGTCAATCCATCCACCGAAGCGAGGCGCTGCAATTCCATGTTCGCTGCTTGTAATTCTAATTTGGCTTGTTCTAAAGCTAAATTTTGCCGAGCTAATTCTTCACTTTGACGTTTTTCTTGTTCGTACAAAAATCGGATTGAAGCTTCAGCTTCTTGCAATTCTTTCTCTGCATATTTGCGCTTGACAAATTCCCCTAATTGAGAACTTACCACAGCTATGATCTGAAGTAAATCTTGATCCGGTGGCAGTTCTTCCCGGCAAAAAAAAGTCATTACTCCTACAACTTGGCTCCTAGCGTGAATGGGGAAACCGAATCCCGATCGCAGTCCCGCTTCCTCGGCCAAGCGCGATCGCACGAAATTGCGATCGCCCACAAGATCAGTAATCCACTGCGTAGAACCGCTTCTGGAAACCGCTCCCGGCAAACCCTCACCCGCAGCCAAAGTAATCTGCTGATCGTTTTCGGCAAACTCCCTAACTTCCTCCGCTGCCTGCCAAACTGCCACCCGCCGCCAACAAGGATTTTCCTCGATCGGACAGCAAAGCGGCAGGCACCAAAGCGGATCTTTTTCAGATTTTATTTCTTCACCCAATCTAGTTTCTTTCTCCCCCTCTGCAGGCGTCCAAAGTTCGCCAAAATCCCACCCAAAACTTTGGCAAATAGCTTGCAAAATTTTCGGAGTTGCGCTATCTAGAGAAGTTGATTCTGACAGGATATGAGTCACAGCATACTGTGCTTCTTGACACTTTTTTATGCGTTGTTGCTTGGTAATGTCTTTGCCTATATAAACAAAATCTTGTATAACCTCCCTATCTGCATCCTTGCTTCCTGTGCTTGTCTCAAAATTAGAGCATGAAAACGCAACAATCACCTTTAAACCTATTTTCGTTTGGCAAGCTACTTTTACTTGAGGCCAATATTCGCTTTTAAGTGCAGGAGGTAGCTGGCTGACTTTGCGTAACAATTCCTCCTCAGCCGTAATCATGGATATGGATTGGCCGATTAATTCCGATTCGGTATATCCAAATAATTGCTGTGCAGCTTGATTCACTTTTTTGATTTGGCCCGATGTTCCTGTTACGAACAAAACATCGCCTAGGGAATTAATAATTTTGTCAATATAATCGCCAGCAGCAGCTACGTGATCGCCTTTAATACTTGTTTTGTTGGCAGCCTGAAGCATGGTTGGCTGAGCTCCCATGCTATCTGTTACATCTTCGCATAAAATAATCAATCTGTCAGCATTCGCTTGTCCCTTATAACCAAATATGTACAAATTTAGATACAAATAAGAGCCGTCTTCGAGAACTCGGCTAATTGATTTTAACTGGCAATCTTGCTGTCTTTCTTCAATAATATCTTCCAGGATTCCTTCAATTCCCATTAATTCGGGAAAACAATCGCGCACGTCTTTTCCTTCGCCTACTTCCTCATGAATGTAGGCAAAATCTTGCACTTTCACAGATATTTCTTTAATCTTAAGTTCGCGATCGACTGTGAGGTATTCAATCCTGCGTAAGGATAACAGCTTATAAAGAAGAATATTAATACTTCTTGGGCTGCTCTCTACAGTCAATGTTGGAAGCATCTCGTTATTGTAGAGCATCTCTCTCAAAGGTTAGCCGGTAAAGTTAGTTGTTGTTTGGCTGCGATTTATCATGGGAATTTTTCTACTGGCATATGTCTTCACCTGTTACCGCTGGCTAATTTATGCAAACAGTACACTTGGGATTCTCCAAGCTGTTTTTTGCTTATTTTAAAAAGGGAACCAAATATTAATAGGATCAACTTTTTTGGAGAAAGCGCAGTCAAAACCAGCCTCGATAGAGGTTGAGATTTATGAAGAATATGTAGCGGTTTACACTATTTGTGCGACACATTTTAATTTTAAATTCCCCGATATGGCTTACAACCGCTAAAGTTGATGAACAGCACAGTTTAATTCAAAAATTTCCTTTAATTAGCACCATTCCTATAGACCTTACCTCCCCTAGGTATTTGTGTCAATTTTTGTAAAGAAAGTGTTACCTTTAAATGATATAGTATCGAAGAATTTGTATAAAAACTTAAAAACACTCTGCTAAATGCTGAGACTTATTACCGACTTTGACGGCCCGATCATGGACGTGTCCGATCGCTACTACCGAGTTTACCAGGAGTGTCTCGCCGAGACTAAGCGTTCGGGCCAACCAGTGCGCGAACTCCCCAAAGCCGAGTTTTGGGACATGAAGCGCGCGCGGGTTCCCGAAACCGAAATTGCCATCCTCTCAGGATTAGACGCAGCCCAAGCGCGCGATTTTGCTCAGAAACGCCGTCAAACCGTCCACACCCTACCCTACATGATTTACGATCAACCAGTCCCCAGCGCTCTGGAAACTCTCGAAAAGGTGCAGCGCGCTGGAGTAGACTTAGCTGTGATGACCATGCGCCGCGTTAGGGAACTAGACGAAGCCTTCAACCGCTGCAATTTAGGGCATTTTTTCCCAGAAAACCGCCGCTATTGCCTCCCCAACGATTACGTTAAAACCGGGGATGTCAAAGATAAGCCGCTGTTGATGGCAAAAGCTCTCGCCGAACTGCCGCCTGCTTCTGACATTTGGATGGTGGGGGATACGGAGGCGGATATTGTAGCAGCAAAAACCCACGGTATCAAGGTAATAGGTGTTTTGTGCGGAATTCGCGATCGTACCCAACTAGAAATGCACCAACCGGATTTAATTGCCAACAATTTGAGCGAAGCAGTTGAGATTATTTTAGATAATCAGTTGTCAGTTGTCAGTTGACTGTTGACTGTTGACTGTTGGCAGTGGTTAATTATTGTTATTGGTTAATTGTTATTGGTTGGTTCGTAGGTTTTAGGTGTTAGTAGTTAGTTGATTGTTACCAATTAACAATTACCAATAACTAATGACAGTTGATAGTTGACTAATGATTGATGACTGTTGACAACTGACAACTGCCAACTGTCAACTGTCAACTGACTATCGGAGAAAACCGCTGACCAGCCACAGAATTAAAAACGTAAACAAAGCGATAAATTTCTCTGTTGTTATAAATGCCGGACTGACCAAAGAACCCAAAAAGCCTCCCAGCAACAAACCTATAACCAAGCCAGCCACAGTCAGCAGCACAGCCCGACCAAATTTTTGTTCCTTGCGATTAACAAAATAAAGACAACAGCCGACCCCAAGAGCCAGAGTCAACTGTAGTAAACCATCATTAGCCGCCGGATAAATACTCAGTCCGCCCAACCCCACATACACCCCAGCCGGCCACAAAATGTCCGATCGACTAGGAGTATCGATTAGCCGCTGCAACCAAGCTGGGCTGCCACTCGGAGGAGACGGAGTAAAGCTTGCGGGCGGGGGCGTCAGCCGCTCAGGAAAGCGGATGCGTTCGGGTACTTTAATTTTACCTTCCTGTCGCTGCCGCAGGCGATCCATGAGGATGGCGTCGTAAGCTGCTTCGATCAATTCCAAACGTTTCTTGTCACCGCTGTACTGCTCACCTAGGCGCATGCGGGCCTCTTGGACTTCATCAAAGGAAGCATCTTCATCGACTTCAAGCAGTTGATAGGGAGTTGGCTCACTCATTGTAATAACCCGCTGAAGACTCTCGTTATAGAGTAATCTTAACAAGAGAGGAAAGCGGGGCGGGGGCGATCGCCGCTTTCCCAAAAGTTTTGCTGCTAGTTTTTGGTGCTTTAAAACAGGAACCAGCAAACCTTAGGAAGGTAGAAGATAGAAGGCATTTGGCATTTGGAAATAAAAAATAATGAATCCAAAGATTTTTATTTTTATCTTGGCGGTCTAAAATTTTACCTTCTGCCAAATGCCCTCAGAAGGAACTTGTCCCGCCGGCGCTCACAATTCCCGACCACTGGACTTTTTTAAGTCGATCGCGGCGGTACGAAAAAAAGTGAGCCGAGTCAGAATAAGTACAGAAAGGAGCGATCGCCACTTGAGAAAAATCGATTCCCAACTGCTGCAATTGCAAAGCATTGCAGAGGCGAACATCCAAGCGTACCTTTCCCGGTTCTGGATCGGCCAAGACAGGCGTTTCCGGCAGTTGGTGCAAAAACTCTAGAATGCCGTCGGCTGTAGCACTAACGGCACTCTTAGGAGCAATAGTGGCTCCCAGTTCCGCTGCTACTTCCACAGATACCTGGTAAACCTCTCCAGCGATCGCCGGCCCCATAGCAATCTTCAGATTTTCTAGTTGACTGCCTTGTGCCACAAGTTGAGCGATCGCCTCTGGTAATATCTTAGCAGCAGTCCCGCGCCAACCCGCGTGAACTGCAGCAACGAGTCCCGTGCGATCGTCAGCAATCAGCACCGGCACGCAGTCAGCCGAGCAAACCCACAGCGCCTCCAATTCTCGCTCGGCCACCAAGCCATCAGCCTCAGCATAGCTTGCTGCAGCGGTTTCCGGGCCCGGAGCCACAACCGGGGACAACTCACTCGTTTTGAGTACCGCATTGCCGTGTACCTGTTGGAGTCGGTAAACCTTAGCTCCGGGTTCGAGAACTTCCGTCAGAGCGATCGGTCCCTGGGGCGAGAAATCGCGAGTAAAAAAGCCGTGAGACCATCGAGAAAGCAAGCTACAAGTCAGATAAGGCAAGCCTTGCCAGCTCTGCCAGTCCCAACTGATACCGTCAGGTTGTCCGGCGCATTCAGAGTCAGGAAAATTTGTCAAGCGATCGCCAGCTAAAGTCATGAAAACCCATCCATCCCCAAGCGAATCATTTAGCTTGTATTCTAAACAATCAACAATTTTGTCCGCGTAGTTTAAAGGCAGCGCCAGCTTTAAGGAAAAAATCGCGAGGACTTGGCGGTTTGACAACGACCGACTGCGCCGAAATTTTGCAGAATCTGAGAAATATAGGCAACTAATTAACATAGAGGAACGCCAAAGCGCTATCATCAGTGTGGCCGTCACAGACTTCTAGGCAAGTTCCATCGGGATCAAAAAAACCGGATATCGATCGCGACTGAATGTGCAAGGCATTCGAGCTTGTTCTATGTGCAAAAAAAATTGCCTCAAGCCCGGTAAAATCAGTTAGGCCTGTATATAAAGACAAGGATTGCCATACATTCGATCCTGACTTCGAGATCCTTGTGCCCCCTGTTGAGTTGGGAAAAAAAATCGTGAAACCAGTTCCAGACAAGCAAATAACAGCCCATTTGAACACCAAACAGCAAAAAAAGAACCCTACAGGCGCCCGGACTCGATCGCGCCTTTTGTCCGATCGCTCACTGCTGGTGGGACTGGGTTGCCTTGCCAGTCTGGGACTGCTCAGCAAAGGCGTAGTTTGGGCCCAAGCCGAAACTCCGCCAGCAGAACAAGCCGTCCCCGGCGCAGCAGAACTCCAGCCATTATTTGAAGCTCCTCTCCCGCCCCCGGAACCCGAATACAGCCAAGGGTCGCCAGAACCATACCCTGAACCGCAGGCAGAAGTTCCACCGTCCGAGCCTTTCGATGCCCAACCGCCGTCAGAGCCTGAGTACGCCAGCGAACCACCTCCCACCGAATATTATCTGCCGGAGCCCGCGCTGATTCCCCTGCCAGAAGCGACGGCTCAGGAGCCGCCTTTTGAAGCACCGGTTAACCCGGCCCACGCTGAAATCGACCAAACAGACTACAGTGTTGGCGCTACCAGCGAGTACGAAGCGCCAACCAGAATAGAGTTTGCAGAACGATCTACCGGCTGCGAAGGAGAAGGCGGTTGGTGCGCGCCTCCTCCTGTTTCCGAGCCGGTGACGGCAGATGCCGGAGAACCAAACTACAGACAGGAAACTCCGATCGCAGACGATCGCTATATTGCAGCCCCTCCTCCTCGAAATCTGCCAGAAAGCATTCCAGAAAATGTTCGGGAAACTGTGGCCGGAAATAGTAGCGGGAATCCTGTCAGTAAAATCGGTCAAGCCGTTCAACAAATAGGCAGCCAGGTGTGGAGGGGTTCAAACCCGCCGGAATCTGCCTACGCACCCCCGCGCTACTCGGCAGGCGCAGGATACTCCGCAGACGCAGGATACTCCGCAGACGCCGGATACTCGGCTAACATCGGCTACTCCGCAGACGCTGGATACTCCGCAGACGCTGGATATTATGCCGGATCTGCATCTTACGGCGGCGGCGCTCCAGCGCCCAGCATGGGACTCGGGCCGGTTCAAGTCGGTGCGGTTAGTGTCAGCAGCGGCAGCAATACCGGTTTTGCTTACTACAATCTCACGCCGCGCCCCGCAGGCCTCCCCGGAAATGGCAACACCAGCTTGCTGTTTCCGCTATCTATTGCTTCGGCCATTACTTCGCCGTTTGGGTGGCGGACTCATCCGGTTATGGGCTACGGCAGGTTTCACACCGGAACTGACTTGGGAGCCCCGATGGGAACGCCCGTACTGGCGGCCTATGCCGGTCAAGTGGCGATCGCCGATTGGTTGGGCGGCTACGGTTTGACGGTGGTTCTCAACCACAGCAAAAAGTCTCAGGAAACTCTCTACGCCCACCTTTCGGAACTGTTTGTGAAACCGGGAGAGTTCGTGAAACAGGGAGAGACGATCGGCCGCGTCGGCAGTACGGGAATGTCTACAGGGCCTCACCTCCACTTTGAGGTTCGGCAAATGACTGACCAGGGTTGGGTGGCGATCGACCCGGGCTCTCAGCTAGAATTCGCTCTGGCAAAAATGATCGGCAGTTTGGAAACCGCCAAAGTACCGCAAATGCCGAAAATGGTGGAAATACAAACCGCTAGCGGACTCAAGGATTTGGAAAACGATCTGCCCCAGCTTCCACCTCTGCCACTGGGAATGGACATCGAAGTTCACAACCTCCAGCCGCCATTCCCGGAACTCTTAAAAGCTGACACTTCTAAGCCCAAAGATGCCGAAGCAGTCAAACCCAAAATTCAGAAGCAAGCTAACAGGTAAAAATTGGGGATTGGCTAGATTAATTTTCTTGTGGAACGGTCGAAAAGCGCACCCCACAAGAAAATTAATGTTTTGTGCAACCAGCACGCAAACTCGTTGTTTTTCCTCGTTACCAGGCTTTTTAGGGTAACGAGGAAAAACTGATAAAAAATGGTAACTTGCAGCTTATGCTAATAGCGCAGCATTTTTGGGAATTAATTTTATTTCTGATTATTCTAGTCGGGCCGATTCCCTTAAGCTTGTCTCTTGCCTTCGAGAATCAAAAAGAAAACAATAACTATTCATTTCCCCATTTTCTCCTCGTACTCCTGACGGGATGGAGTATTGCACAAGTTTGTACAGGCTTGATTTTAGGAAGTGCCGATCGCCTAAATATTGCTGGGGTGATTATAGCAGAAATGCTGATTTGTGCGATCGGCTTGAGCCTGATTTATGCCAAAAACCACACAGCTTTTACCTTCTCGCAGTGGCAGATTCCCCCACTAAAGCAACCTTTGGGCTACTCAGAATCCCTAATTATTGTTGCCACCGCTGTTGTAGGAGTTGTGCTGTTGGAAACTCTGGCAACCAAACCCACAACCAATTATGACTCATTGTGGTTTCACCTACCTGCGATCGCCCGATGGTATCAAACCCATTCATTTACTTTATTAGATGCCGCCGGAAATTGGATTTTTGAACAAGAACAAGCCAGAGTATATCCCTACAATTGGCACGTTTTATCTGCTTTGTGTGTAATCCCATTCAAAGAAGACTTTCTCGCAGCTTTTCCCCTGCTGATTGCTTGGGTACTTGAGGGAATTGCCGTCTATCTCTTGAGCGTAAAATTTGGAGCAAGGCGAATTCACGGTATGGCAGCAGCATCTTTAGTATTGACAGTACCCATGATGCTCAACCAAGTTAACACCATTCACCCCGACTTACCGCTAGCTGCAATATTTACAGTGGGTTTGTATCTAGGTTTATCCTATCATAGCAGCCGATCGCAATCCGAACTTTCCCTATTTTTGGCAGCCACAGGAATGCTAGCTGGAATAAAAATTACTGGAATCGTCTATGCAGCCTCACTTTTAGGAGGATTAGCAATATTAGAAATTAAAAGATTCGCGGTTGATAAAAAATCTACACCAGCTAATTTTAGAATTCGCCACTTTCTCAAACCAGTCTTGCTGTGCGGCATAGCTTGTTGCTTGCTTTTAGGAGGTTTTTGGTATGCGAGAAACTTGCTGCAAATCAATTATCCTGTCGCCGAAGTCGGCGATATTAAAATTCCCTTAGAGCCTGTTCCCTTACCGTCTCCAATACCTCCGGTAAAGCAGCCGCCCGCTTCGCCACTTCTAAAGATTTGGCAAAGCACTTTAGCAGCTCAATTTAATCCTAACAATATTTCCCACTGGCAAACTGTCGGCTTACAAATTATCATTAGATTGCAACTGCCCTTTCTGGCGATCGCACTTCAGGTATTGGCAGGACTTCTGGCTTTTATCCAGGGTAAAACCAGAATAATTAATCACAATAATATTATTTTAATTATACTTCTCGCCAGTACAGGAATTCTGTATTTAATTACACCTTACACCTCCGGTACTGTCGGAGAGTCGATCGGTCAACTCAGCCCTATACTCGGTTTTAACCTCAGATACGGATTTCCCTTTTTAAGCGTACTCGCCATCGCCGCAGCAGCTACAGCAACTCTCTTGAAAACTCAAAATCAAGTTGTTCTGGCCGTGGTTTTGGTTAGTGGTTTTTTCGGAATTACTAGCAACACAATTTTTGATTATATTAAAAATGCTTCTTTCACCGGAGATAGTATTGTTTGGGGGAGTTTGTTGATTGACAATTTGAAGTCTAACCCAGGAGAAGCTATTAATAGGATAGGAAAAATATTACGCCCCAGTTGGCAATATATATTACCATATCCGATATTTTATATTGTGTCACTGACTCTAGCTGCGATATTGTTGAAAATTAATCCTGGCTTCGGATTGCTGAATCATCTATTTCCCACCCGCAAAAAATCGATTTACATAGTAATAATTGGTGTCTGTATAGGATTGATAGTAATTGGTCATTGGAGGGAAAAGCGAGATTTTGCACGCACCGAACTGTATCGTGGTATTTACGAATATATTGATAAAAATACAGTACCAGATGAAAGAATAGGCTTCTTTTTAAGTTCGCGCAGCTACCTGTTTTACGGGAGAAATTTGGACAGACAAGTTTTATATGTGCCGTTTAGAGCCGATCGACTTTCGGCATGGATTGACAACCTGCGGCACAATAAAATTAGGACTGTGGGATTCGGGCCCCTGACTGAGACCAACGCAGCTACCAGAAAAGCTCTATCTTGGCTGACAAGTGCCCAGGGCCCGCTGCAACCAGTTTTTGGGAAAGATTTTAATACTGAGTCGGTGCTATATCGCTTGAAAAATTAAAAGTTATTAGTTATCATGAACCAAGCTAAAACTCTATTTTCAATTATTGTTCCGACCTACAATCGCCCCGATAAATTAGCAGAGTGTCTTCAGTCTTTTGTTGAAATTGAATATCCGCGCGATAAATTTCAAGTTATCGTCGTCAACGATAGCACCGAAATCTCTGTCGAAAATACAATTTCCCCTTTTAAAAATCAGCTAAATATCACCCTTCTGACACAACCAAACTCAGGCCCTGCAACGGCGCGAAATACTGGATCTTTTGCAGCAGAAGGCAAATTTTTAGTGTTTACAGACGATGACTGTACTGTGGGGGTAGATTGGCTGCAAAATCTGGAAAAGCGATTTGTGGAAACACCAGATTGCTTAATCGGAGGTCGAACTGTAAACGCGCTGCCGGATAACATTTATTCTACTGCCAGCCAGCAACTGATCGATTACCTTTACAGTTACTATAATGCTCTTGGCGATCGCGCGCAATTTTTCACTTCTAACAATTTTGCCCTTCCCGCTGAGGCTTTCCAAAAAATCGGCGGGTTTGACACGACTTTTTCTCTAGCGGCTGGAGAAGACCGGGAATTTTGCGATCGGTGGTTGCATTCGGGCAATGCCGCAATTTACGCTCCCGAAGTTATAGTTTATCACTCACACGCACTCACTCTTCGCAAATTTTGGAAACAACAATTCAATTATGGTAGAGGTGCTTTTTTGTTTCAGCAAATGATCTCGAAACGCGGGACTAATGGGAAACTACAACATCCGTCATTTTATCTGAATTTGCTAACTTATCCATTTTTCCACGCACCGGGCTTTCAAAAGCTATTAATTGCTGCATTGTTTGTAGTTTCTCAGGCGGGAATTGCTGCGGGATTGTTTTGGGAGAAAAACAATTTTGTTGAGGAATAGAGTTTTATTAATTAACCACAGAGAGCGCAGAGATCACAGAGAGAGAATTAAGAGTTAGTAGGGTGCGTCTGGTTTTAGCCGTCAATTATTGATAGAATAATTGGCTGCTGACGCACCCTACAAGTTTATTCTTTAGTCCGCAGAGGCGGACTTCGTTTGTATAGTAGCGTTTTCCACCGCCGAGTTTGATGTTGGCTACGATTAGATAAATCCGTGTTCTGCTAAGAATTCTGGTGTAATTGTTCCCAAACTGTTGATTGTGGGGGTTTCTTCCCACGGTTCGGGATGGGATTTTGAGCCGCTGCGGAGAAATTTGGCGACATATTTGCCCAGAATATCTGCTTCTAAGTTTACTAAACTTCCTGGTTGCAAATAGCTGAGGTTTGTCTCACCAAAACTGTGGGGAATGACAGCAACTTCAAACCAATTGCCGTCAGCATCGCAATCTGCCACGGTTAAGCTGATGCCGTTGACGGCGATACTGCCCTTGGAAACGATGTAAGGTGCGATTTGACGTTGCCATCCCGAATTTGCTGTTGGTGGGGCAGTAAACCGCATCTCCCAAGCGTTGGCGGTTTGGGTTGATGTGGCTAAAGTGCCGATCGCATCTACGTGCCCCGTCACGAAATGTCCCCCCAATTTGCTACCGGCGCGCAGGGAGGTTTCTAAGTTGACCAAAGCATCGGGGAATGATCCCAGAGTTGTGCGGCGCAGGGTTTCTGGAGAAGCGACGGCGACAAAACCTTGCGGCAGGACTTCCACCACCGTCAAACAGACTCCATCCACGGCTACGCTGTCCCCAATGGCTAAATCTTGTAAAATTAGGTAGGAGTTGTTTGATGTGCAGGAAATTTGGAAATAATCGTTGCCTAGCGACTTCAGCTTTCCGAGAGATTGAATTAGTCCTGTAAACATAAGTATTTTTCCGTAGTTGATGGCTTATTTACATCAAACCACAGGGACAAACCAGAGACCGGAGGTTTGGCCGTCCCCCTCTCCCGCGGAGTCAATCGATTGCGCGATTTTAGATTAAAGATTAAAGAATTGAAGCCTTGACCCCACGGATAAATTCGGGGGGCAAGTTTCATCGGATACAGGTTTTTTATTTCTGGACGGATGAATCCGGGGGCTTGTATCCTGGATGCTTTCGGTCAATCTAAAATCTAAAATCTAAAACCGACAGTCCCAGATCTGTTGCAGATTCAGGCGAAGATCAAGTCATACTGGATTTAGGTGATCTTTATGTCCAAGTTCTCTACTGCCTTACAGTTTCTTAATTCTATGAGGCCGATCGAATGATTGAAATGAAAGTCGCTGGAATTGCCTTAGATGCAGCCACGCGCAGTCCTATTGTCCTATTGAGAGACGCTACTGAGCGACGGGCTTTGCCTATTTATATCGGTCAGGAGCAAGCAAAGGCTATTATTAGCGCCATCGAAGGTCACAAGCCTCCTCGACCCTTAACTCACGATCTGATGGTCAATTTCTTAGAGGCATGGAGTCTTACCTTGGAGCGCATAGTTATTCACTCGCTGCAAGATAACACGTTCTATGCCGTCCTGATCGTCCGTCAGGGAGAAGTTAAAAAAGAGATCGATGCCCGACCTAGCGACGCGATCGCCCTAGCCCTGCGAACGAACTGCCCCATCTGGGTGATGGAAGAAGTCGTCGCCGATGCTTCGATACCTGTCGATCGAGATGCTGATGAGGCCGAACGCCGGGCCTTCCGGGAATTTATCTCAAACCTCCGTCCAGAGGATTTGATTAAGAGAAGCGGCTTCAGCCCAGGCGAAACTTCCTAAACTTTATGCGCTATCGACGGTTTGGCAAAACGGAGTTGCACCTGTCTGTATTTTCCTTGGGAACCATGCGCTATTTGGCTTCTGAGGAAACTGCCTGTCAGACTGTACAACAGGCAGTGTCTCAGGGAATCAATCACCTGGAAACGGCTGCGGGTTACGGTTGCAGCGAGGAATATCTTGGCGCGGCCCTTTCGGCTGGTTTGTCTGTCGATCGATCGCGCCTCCACGTCACTACGAAAATTTCCCCAACGCAGGATGCTGCTGCAATGGAACGCTGCATTGACGCATCCCTCAAACGCTTGAATTTAGACTATATCGATTGTCTGGCAATTCACGGTTTGAATACTTGGGCACATTTGGCTTGGGTGCGAGATCCCACAGGCTGCATGGAATCTGTACGCAAAGCCCTGGCTGATGGTCGCATTCGGCACGTCGGCTTTTCTACTCACGGGCCTCTGGATCTGATTTTGGCTGCAATAAATACAGATTTATTTGAATTTGTCAATCTGCATTATTACTATTTTTTTCAGCGCAACGCCCCGGCAATTGAACTCGCCAAGCACAAAGATATGGGCGTTTTCATCATTTCCCCCGCAGATAAAGGAGGGCAACTCTACACGCCCCCGGAAACTCTCGCACAATTGTGCTCGCCTTTGTCGCCCTTAGAGTTAAACTATCGGTTTTTACTTAGCGATACTAGGATTGGGACTTTGAGTGTGGGCCCTGCAAATGCGACAGAATTAGAGCAACCCCTGAAATATTGCGATCGCGACTTTCCCCTCACCAACGCCGAAATCGCTGCGTTCGATCGGCTAGAGTCGGTTATTGCAGCCACTTTGAAAACCGACAAATGCAGCCAGTGCTATGCCTGTTTGCCTTGCCCGGAAAACATCAACATTCCCGAAGTATTGCGACTCCGCAATCTCGCCGTCGGGTGCGACATGACTGACTTTGGCAAATACCGCTACGCCATGTTTGAAAATGCCGGACACTGGTTTCCCGGTAGCAAAGCCAACCGCTGCACCGATTGTGGCGAATGTTTGCCCCGGTGTCCCGAAGAGTTAGACATCCCAACTTTGCTCAAAGATACTCACCAGCGACTCGGCGGCAAAGCAGGCAGGCGGTTGTGGGATTGAAAGAAAGGTGAAGCAGGGAAAAGGTCGATCGAGCCTATCTAAGTGTTGCAATAATTCGGAATTTTAACAACAATTGTGCCGATTCGCAGTAAGAACTTCAGTCATCAAAATTAATTTCCTGAGCACTAAATTATTCACTACAAACCAATTTTACAGGACTCGATATTAACAGATAACTTTTGTAAAAAACAGGCACTTGCCAATTTATGAATTACCACAACTTTCGCCACAAAAATCAAGTTTCCCGCCGCAGGCACGGCATTTTGACAAAAAGTTTATTTTTGTTCCTGATAGCGGGTTCTGCGTGCCTCGGAGCCTTGCTGTGGGGACAATCGGCGGCATTTTCCCAGCAGCCGGCTTGCCCGACTGGCAGCGCTGCTAATTTACCGTCGCCCCCGCTTTCGCAAACCGAAAAAAGTGTGCCGAGTCTGTGGTTAGCTCAAAAACTCTTTGGCGGCAAATTGCTCGATCGCTGGTTTGTCGATCCCGGCAATACTTGGGTAATTATCATAGTCAACCGCCAACTTTGGAGTTTGCTCGATTATATGGAACGCTATCAGTTTGTTAACCGCTTTGGCACGGTCGCCAACGATTATGGTTACAATGTGCGAGTTTGCAACCGTCAAGGGACAGCTTTGGCAGTTTATTCGTGTAAGGGCGATCGGCTTAACTGTCGTATTGATTTAGAATCTCTCTCAAATCCAGGTCTTCGAGGCAAACTCAAAGGCTTTTAGGAGTCTGTGCCAGCAGCGAGTTATGTTTTGGAGAATCGATAAATCAAGAGCAGACGCACCGTGAATTTGAGCTAATAAATGCGGTTTATAATTTGCATAAAAAAATGAAAACAAACCTTGAGCTTCCTGCTGAATTAGAACCTTTTCGCCAAGAAATTGAAAGTTCAGAAAAGCCTGTTATCAAAATCACTTACGAACGAAAGGCGACTGATTTCTGGTCAAGCAAATTTGGCGGAGTGCCTTACTTGCCGAAAGGTTACGATTTTCCCAAAGATAGTGATGGAAAATATATGCACCTTTTGGCACAACTCAATTTTGAGGAAATCTTTGCCCAAGTGCCATATTTAGCGCCTTTCCCCAAACAAGGAATTTTGCAATTTTATATTAGTAACAATCAAGGTTGGTATGGAATGGATATAGAGAAGTTGGACAATCAAAAAGATTTCAAAATATTGTATTTTTACAAAATTGACAAAAATAATTGTCAAACAGATTTTGGTTTTTTAGTGGATCTAAATGAGACCTATTCAACTTTAAATAATCAAAAATTTAGTGGGTGGCAAGCTTTTGACGAAAATAATTGTCCGATTGATTATCCTCCTTCCGATTGTGTTTATGAACATTATTATTCACCTTTACAGCACCAAGATGTGAATAATTATCAAGAATGTTTGGCTTTACAGTTTAGTTTTGACAAGTCGTGGGTGAATCCAGCGGACTATCAATTTGATACTTTTTTGGGAGAACAAAAGCTTCAAAATTATTTGGATATAATTTGGGAAGATGATAATAGGTTATTTGAGTGGTATTCTGGTAATATATACGAGAATCACCATAAAATAGGGGGATACGGCTACTTTACGCAAACTGATCCTCGTGAGGATAGTCCGCAATACAAAGACCATAAAGTTGTACTCTTACACATGATTAGTGATGATGAGATTTGTTGGGGTGATTGTGGAGTAGGTAACTTTTTGATTCGTGCTGAGGACTTAGAAAATTTAGATTTTTCCCAGGTGATTTATAATTACGATTGTTCTTAAAATTAAAATACTAACACTTTCCGCCCCTGCTGTTTTGTTTGTTATTTCACTGCCGTTTGTTGCTTTGCTACACACACAAGGCTGGTGACTGATGAACCCTACGGTTTAAGGTGCGTCAGTTTTGATAATTTTCTCGGCGCTTTTGGGCTGGTGACTGACGCACCCTACATTTTAACTTTTCACTACTTGCCGAATTTCTTGCCATAGCGATCGATATTGGGCAATACCAGCATCCCCAAACGGCAGCAGAAAGTCGCTAGCAGCAAGAATCTTCGCATCCGGCAACAACACAGAATTAGTGCGAACAGCTTCCGGCAAATCCTCGGGTTTCATGCCAACAATTATCGGCGAACTAGCCTTAGCCAGCAAAGATAATTGAGGAGCAACCCGAGGCTGCAAGCAAAAATCAATCCATTTTTCCACTAAAGAAACTGGATTCCCCGATGCTGGTTCTACCCACAAATCCGTCCAAAGTGCAGTTCCAGAAACCGGAACTACTAAAGCAATATCCTTTTGAGTTTGCAACAGGGGCAGCAAGTCCCCAGAGGAACCTACGGCTAACCAAGTATCGCCTAAAATTAATGGTTGCAGGTAAGCGTCAGAACTATACAGTTTAACTTGTTGGTGCAGATTTGCGAGTTCTTTTTTAAGATTTGGGACTTGATCTAATTGCTGCGTATTGTAAGATTTTCCGATTTTTTTTAATGTTAAACCGATAACTTCTCTGGCACTGTCTGGCAGAGAAATTCGATCGCGCAATTCCGATCGCCACAAGTCTTTCCAATCTGTCGGAGTCCACCCCAAAGCCTTAAATTTGTCGGTTCGATAGGCAATTACCGTACTTCCCCAGCGGTAAGGTGCGCCCCAAATTTTACCTTTAGCGTCTAATTTACCGTCATCATTGCGCCTGACGAGTTGTTGCCATCTTTCGGGCAATTGTGACCAATTAGCAAACTTAGCAGGATCGATCGGCTGAATCAATTTTTGCCGAATTGCCAAAGTCAGCCAGTAATCTCCCAACATCACCAAGTCAGCTTGATTTTTTGATTTGGGAACCTGTTTCCACTCCTGCAATAGGGCGAATAATTCTTTTAATTGTGGTTCTTGCGTTACTTGCAAAAGCGGAGACGGTTGTACATCGCGGCTAAATTTGCTTACCAGTTGGGCCGGAATACCGTTTTTGAGCGATCGAATTTTGAGAATGGGCTTCGAGTCGCACCCTGCCGCCAATTGACTTAAAGTTAGGGTGGCGGCCCCCAATAGCAAAGACCTTCGTTTCACCTGTGAATCCGCTTTTCTAAATATTGACCGATCTTTTTGTGTTCTGCGACCCGGAAAATAATTGTTTGTCGAGTCCGTTAGTTGGCGCAGATTTGTTTTATCTGAAAGGTTGCACCATTCTCAATAAGCTTTTTATGAACAGGCTTTCCGGCCTGTTCCACAAAGAGTGAATTTTCTTGTGGAACAGGCCGGAAAGCCTGTTAAGCGAGAATGGTGCAAGATCTCAGTTTTATTTTTTCCTCAAACACAGAGCCATTGTACTCGGTTCTGCTCCCTTTTAAGTCTGCTGCCAAGAGAGTCTGTTTGACTCTTGCCCTGATTTTACCTTCTAGTTTGTCGATCGAGCTTTCGGATGCCGAAAACGCCGTCAACTTAACGCCTAATTTCTCTGCTCGAAGTTCCTTTGAGCCAGTTGTGCTCGCCAGCCGGGTCGATCAACGGCATCTGTGTTACATTTTTTAATATAACGAAACAACGAAAGCGCTGCCATCTGCCGTGGGATGACGCTTTTTACACAACCCAAGTAAAAAATCCTTTTTAAATCGGCGACAGCTTAATAACTAAAAAAACTAAAAATCCATTCATCTGAATCCTGAAAGCACGGGCGAGAGCGAAGTCAATCTAATAGGACGCTCTGCGATCCCCCTCTCAGAAACCCGACGTTTTAACTCTGATTGAAGGTTTGAACGAAGTATGGGGGTTAACCAACCCGGTTCCTGTGTCCAAGACTATGTAAAACCTAAAATCTAAAATCTACAATCGACTCACCAATGGCGATCGATTATCTTCAAGCTGGCTCCCTCAGTCTACCGTCAGGATTGGGAACACAACAATTACGTCAAAAATTAAATAATTTAGTGATAAATCCAAGTTATGTAAAGATTTACCTAAAATGTAAAGATATAAGTTACGAGCCAAAGGATGATTGTATGGAAGCGCTCCGCCAGCAAGTTACAGTATTGAGCCAACAAGTCGAGGCCCTCTACAAACTCATAGAAAACCTCAATGAAAAGCTCTTGGAGTCTGCCAAGGAGACGAAGCTGACCCAGCAACAGAGAAACGATCGCTCTGGAACCCTAGGAAATGACAAAACCTCGCCCTATCAAAGCTACAGCAGTCTCGACGGCCTCCTCGAACACAAAGACATACTGTTAGATGATAGCTACTTCGACAAGAATTCTCAAAGCTTGGAAAAAGAGCTGAGCGCAGAGATTCAAATCCAGCGCTTAACAGCTCAGCTAACAGCAGCTTACAATCGAATTGCCGCCTTGGAAGAACAGTTGCTCGCAAAAAGAATGCACTCGCAACAGGTAGGCGGGTCTAATTAAATATTGCTACCGGGGAGCGGGTACTAATCACAAAAAAATACAAGTTGCGTTGATTTATGATCGTCTACTTATAGATTCATTGCATAGAGTTTTTTAGCTCTCGCAATTAGCCGGGGAAATACTGCTGCATCAAAGCCAGATATTGTGTAGGAAATTCTGTAAATCTGAGAGCAGGAATGCTACAGCAAGTGATATAATTATTCAGCCAAAACGAAGCTGGGTGAGCAGCATAATCAGGTTCGCAGCTCGATCGCCGCATCTGAATTTTTAATGTTTAACTCAATTGGCGTAAGTCCCACACCGTAACTGTACCCGGTTCGCTGTTGGGATATAAGCCAAACAAAAATATAGAAAGAGTTGGCATATAGAGTTGATTAGAATTAATATAGAGATGGTTGCGACCCACTCACTCGGCTGTAATAACAAAACGGTCATAGTAGCAGTCATATGCTTACCGGGAAACTGCGAGAGAAAGGAAGAAAAGGCAGACCGCTGGTTAGCATGGTATGCCCTGCTGTAAAAAATAACCCATGTTTGTTGTACGAAAATAGTTTTTGGTCTTAGGAAATAGGACTTCTGCGTGGGTTCCCTACGAGGGGATAAAGGGCGTAAAAGCCCAGAGATGCTGTGTAAGACTCCGATCGTCTTTGATGACGAACATTCAGCAATGAATATCCCCAATAGAGCGACGGCAAACGAGACACGAAGCCCGAATTATAACGGTACTCCGTTTAGTTTGGGTATTTCACTTTCACACCGCGAGGCTAAAGCTTCAACAGCTTGAAGGAGTTGAGGAGGAGTCCAATTTGCAGTCAGGCCACTGGCGATCGCACAGGCTCCCGCACCGACACCTTCCTTAACATAGCCACGATCGTAAGCTTGCAGTTGCCCGTAGCGAGATTCAGCAAAACTTAGCTGCGCGGCCAACAGAGGCACACCGCTGATCTCATTAGCGAGTCCTACAGTGTCTCCTGTAGGGTCTTCGGCCACCCAGCGCGTAGTCCCCACCGCAACTTGTTTGGGACGCCATACTAGAGCATATTCACGGGCTAAGGCTTGCATCAAAGCATACACTGCCAACATTTGCGTGCCCCCGGCCAGAAGCACCCCGCAAGTCCGACTCGCGGCGATCGCCATTGCCGCCACCACTATTTGCATCGGATCGCCCACCGCAGCTACCAATTCTAAGGGAGTGCTGTTTTGTCCGCCAATTTCCCACTCAGCATTATTGAGTCCCGCTGTCACCGCAGCCAATTTTTGAGCGTGATTGCAGCGAGGATGAGAACTGTTAACTTTGCCCGCCGCTGCAATACCCAAACCCATTAACACGCCCAAAGCAGTAGTCGTTCCCCCAACTACGCACTCCCCTAAAATTAAATAGCTGCCATTAGTTTGAGCAGCCAATTTAGCTCCCCAAATTAATCCTTGTTCGAGCAAATGTTTGACTGTTTCGAGTTCTAAAGCATTCCCAGAAATCAGACATTTTGCTGGAGTGCCGCCCAAATCAATTGCAGGTACGGGAGGTGGGAGGGGCAAACCAGCATTAAATAGGTAAAGGGGAATTTCTAAAGCTTCGACTACAGCGCGAGATATTAGTACCGGCGAGGCACCCGCTTCTAGGGGCGGCAAAGGATATTGGGGCGACGGTTGGGGGCCGTTACACAAAAATTCTGCATCGGCTAAACAAGTAAATTGTCGATCGTGCGGCGTTGCTCCTGCGGCTGAAATCCCCGGAATTAAGCCTGTAGCGGTAAATCCTAACACGCAGGCAAATATCGGTTTTCGTCCCCGATAGCGATCGAGCCACCGCTGACCCTGTTCAATTTGCGTATAAATACCAATCATAAATTAGTCATTAGTCAGTAGTCATTAGTTAGCAGTTATTAGTCATTAGACCTCTGCAATAATTATTGTGGAACAGGCAGGATGCCTGTTCAAGACTTGCTTTTCAGGAGGGGTCTATTAGTCATTAGTTATTAGTCATTAGTTATTTAGTAGCAATTAGCAATTAGCAATTAGCGATGCCCGATGCCCGATGCCCGATGCCCGATGCCCAATAACTACTCTTCATAATCGATCAAAACTTGCACCCAGCTTGGCGGCCGCGGAATTGGATTTCCTAAACGATCTAATAGCAGCAAAGCTACTAAATGCACTACAAATAAATAGACAATATTGTTAACCAAAATCATCCCGGCGGCGATCGCCCCAATTGTGTTCAAACTCGGTACATTAAGCCAACCCAGCTTCACAAATACCCATTCCACCATGTCCGTTACCTGGGCCGTTACGTAAACCCATAGATCTTGACCCACCAACGCTGACAGCAGCCAAAACCGAAAAAAGAAGCCGACAGTACCAATTAGCGCGCCCACACTAATAGATAATGACCAACTCGCTTTGCGCCTCCAAAGTCCTCCCAGCGCAACTCCCATAATTCCAAAAGGCATCACGTATAAAATGCTCCGCGTCGGACCCATAAGTACCGACAGCAGCAAACCCGATACCAAAGCTGCCATCCAAGCGGCTCGGTTGCCCCAGCGCAAGTAAACCAGGGCGATGGGTATCGGGAAAAAAACCCGCAGCAAAGGCCCCAGCGGAAAGTAATAATTTACTAGCCAAATCAAGCTAGCGGTACTTGCTAAAAATGCCGTTTCTACGAGCCTTAAAGGCACTTCCCCAGAGGCGCGCGTCCCCGGGTCGGGATTTGTGCGATCGCCAGCCCTTGCTGAAATATCAGCGGTTTCCGGCTCATTATTTGTACTGGGTGAACTGCCCGAATTAGACGCAGCATCTGCTGACAAAAAATCACTCATCCGATTTTAGATTTTAGATTTTAGATTTTAGATTTTACGGGACTTGCGCGCTATACGGCTGATTCCCGGTTTTCCGATTTTAGATTTTAGATTTTAGATTTTAGATTTTACAGGGCTGGCGCGCTATACGGCTGATTCCCGGTTTCACTATTTGGATACCTCGGCCAAATTTAATCTTGCTCGCAGAAACCGGGTTTGGGTAGCAACGCGAGTCTTATTTTAGATAGATTTTCTCAGCAAAAATTTTCAGCAGCATCATTTTTGTGTTTTGCCTTCCTGAATTACAAAAACCGAACAAGATGCGTGGTGAACGACATAATTGCTGACGCTGCCGAGGAAAGCTTCTGCCAGCCCCGTCCGGCCGCGCCTCCCCAACACTATTAAATCTGCGCCCCAATTTTGGGCGGATTCACAGATACTATGCCCAGGAGCACCGTCCATTTTGCAGTCAAATTCTACCTGCAATCCTTGTTTGGTTGCCGCGTCGCAGTAATTTTTCAGCAAACCCGAAGCCTGTTTTACGTCGGTTTCCAGCCGCAAACGTTGAGCTTGATAAGCTTGATTCATTAACTCGACATTCATGCCCAAATCTACCGGAATTGGCACTGCCGTCTCCCCCAGCGTGTTGACAGTAACGCAGTTAAATAGCATCACCTGGGCGTGATCCCTGAGAGCTAAATCTAGAGCTTGACTGAAGACGCGGTGGCTCAGTTCAGAATCATCTAAGGCAACAAAAATTTTCTTAAAACTCATCGCTTTACCTCCGGGGGGAAATCATCAATATCAGTTAGTTAACAGAGAGTGCTTTTGAATTAGATTCAATTTAGCAATCTCTGATACTTCTAGACTAACAGACGTTCCAAGGCGTGCAGGTCTGGAATGCACAAAACGTCACGTTCGCGCTGAATAGTTCCTTTTTTTTCCAGCTTGCTCAGCACTCGCGTTACTGTTTCGCGAGCCAGCCCGCTGAGGCTGCTCAATTCTCTGTGTGGCAGGTTGGGAATTTCTGTACCTCCTGATGACATGATTTTCCCTTGCCCCTCTGCCAAAAATAATAGAATATCTGCTACTCGCGAGGTACTGTCAGACTCTCGCAAACGCAGGCGGCGGTTGACTTGTCGCAGGCGACGGGCCATCAGTTGAGCTAGCCGAATGCCTGCTAGCGGCTCGGTATGAATGAGCTGCACAAAATCCTGAGATGGCATATTGCCGATCAGTGTGGGCGCTAGGGTGATGACATCTGTCGATCGCGGTGCTTCTTCGATCGCGGCCATTTCCCCGAACAGTTCTCCTTTCCCTAAAATATTCAGTGTTACTTCTTTTCCGTCTAGGTTGTAGGTGCGAATTTTCACCCAACCATCTAATATAAAATACACTGATGTTCCCCAGTCATTTTCGAGTAAAATCACTTGATTTGACGGATGACTGCGGGTAACGATGTGGACAGTTGCTCTCTCGATTACAGGATCGGGTAATCCTGCAAAAAAAGGAGTAGAAACTATCAATTGATTTATATTAGAATTCGGATCTCGGGTGTTAAAGCGGTCTTCCATGAGGCCATCATTTTAATTTATGCGCTTGATCTGCGCTGGGCAGTTAGAAATAGCTTGCAGCCGAGTCATTCGATTTGAGATTCAAGATTTGAGAAACAAGTATCTAAAATCGGCAATTTTACCTCTAAAGTTTTGCGGTCACAGGCTCAATATGGGAATTAATAGCCTCAAGCTCATTGCGAGCTAGAAACTAAAGAATATACCATAATTTTTTAGATATATACCACTGAGCAAATTTTATTAACAAAATTTTAGCAATGTGGCAAACGACTGAGCCGATCGAATTACCTTTGAAAGCACTTCGCGAAGACAAGCTTAACACTGCTGAGAGATTTGTTGTCACTCGGCCCTGCAGTCGATCGGCACAATGCACAAGCACAAGCCGGAAAGCACGGCATACAGCGACAAAATCCGACTGCAACTGCCTCGAAGCTGTCAAAGGTCAGCATGATCAGCAAAATCGACATATTCCGAGCCTAAAGGTGCTCTTAGCGAGCAAAACCGACGCCTTCCCAGCAAACTTTTCTGCTACCCCGAGATTATTGTACCATTAGTATCTAGCCATAAATACCAATAAAAGGCTATGATAAAAGGTTACTCAAACCGAGTCAACGGGGACAATCCCGAATCTCGGCATCCCAAATCGCAAATTGTTTGAGGTTTTTTCCAAGTCGGTGAAAGATGAAGAGACCGTGGCGCGTCACCACGGTAGCCAAAGTTGGGGTTACGGGTGTGCGGCTCGCCGTTCAAGCGGGTGAAGGCATTCATTTCGTGCGATCGCACCTATCCCGAACAGGAATCGACATCCCGCCCAGGAAACAGGAAAGCAGACGCAGAATTGGACAGCACTTGCAGTTGATAGAAGCGAGCATTTGGTGCGGAAGTACCGACTAACCTATCATAGGCAATAGAAGCGAGCCGAAGACAAAAGGTTAATTAACAGTTGTCAGAAAATATTAGTAAATTATTGACGGACTCGCATTCAGATTATTCTATCTATTGGCATCGCTGCCGCCTGACTTCAATCTTTTTTCGGTAAAGTTTCTCCCAAGCCGCATTCCCAGAGGTTCCGCCCTTGAATTCTCAGAAGTACAAAATTCAAGCACTGATTGCTGAGATTGACGAGGTACTCAGCAAGCCCGCGCCCCGCTTGCCTTGGACGGGTTCGATCGATACTGTCCACCAGCGCCAACTGTTAGAGCGAGTTCGCGCTTATCTGGTTTCGTCAGACTCAAAGCTAGCGGCCCGGAAGGCGCCCGCCCGCCCCAATGTCAGCCCGCAACCAGTTCCAGTGCCCAAAGTGCCTCTGCCACCCCCTCGCCCCTCAGCAGCAGAGCAAATCATGCTTGCCGTAACCGGAGAAATCAGCCACCTACGTTCAAGCTTGACGGGGCCGCTCCAAGAAGACATAGAAGCTCTGCGGCAACAGCAGCAAACTCTAATTCAAGAAATCAAACAGCTAGAAGCAAAACGGCAGCAGCAACAATCCCTAGCTCAGCAACAAGCAAACCAACAGCAAATCATTTCTGAATTCTTGCAGGTACTGACTGCCCGCTTGGAAGAAACCTTGACTAGCGATTTCTCCCAAATTCTAAGTTCCCTAGAAAATCAGTTATTGCAAAGCAGCGCAGCACCTAACTCTTTGGGCACTGCACAATCAGAACAATCGGCTCTTGAGGTAACACTTAACCCACAAACCTCAGAAGAACACCCGCTGCTGACGCCGGCTCAGAGGTTGGAGCAAATGCAACTGTTCCAATCTCGTGCTGACAGTCTGCTGATGAGTCTCGATTCTAGGATGGGTATCGTGTTCGAGGCTTTGCAAGCAAATCTGCAAAGCTATCAAGCTTCCTTGGGACAAGAACTCGAAAATATGTACGGTTTGAGCCAGCAGAGCGAGGCGATGTTTGCGGCTTTCGTCAACCACTTGGCCGCACAGTTGGGGCGAGAAGCGTCTTCCTACGTTCAACAGCCGATCGATTTAGCAAATCTCGAAACAGTCACCGCAACTGCAGCAGATCGATCTCCTGTCGCTCCCGCCCTCTCAAATACTGCTATCGACCAGTCAGCCCCCGATACTCAGGGTGGAGACTTGGTGCAGTCCAATCCCACCGGCGAATTCGGAGAACAAGACAGATTGCCCTACGCCGGTACAGAAATTTCTCCACAATTCGGACAGTTGAGGCGCGATCGCGACCGCATTCACACCCCTATTTTGCTCCCCGAGTTGGAAGATAATTTGTTCGGTTATACACCCGAAAAATCTCGAACGCCCACTTCATTTCCTGGCGCTGAATCGGAAAATAGGTTAGCAGGAAGAGACGAAGATGTTGAGGATTTGTATGCAAGTTTATTCGCGGGAGAAGCGGTCGCCGAAGTAGAATTAGAACTCGAAACTCTTCCGCCTCAAAATACTGAATTTGAAACCGCAAGTGAGGCTGTACAATATCAAAAAGCGGCGTCGGACAATGAAACTGCCGACTCCGTAAAAATGACAGAAGATTTGTTTTTAAATCTGCTGGATGAAGGGGAACCTGGGGAAGATATTTTAGTAGATGAAGATTCAGAGTTTGTAATCGGTAATGCTGGAGAATCTCTAACTTTAGATAGTGCCGATTTATTTGAACCGCAAGTAGCAACAGTACCTCAAGTTTCAGAACCACCAGCCTCAACCGCCGAGGTGCAACTTGACGCGGATGATCGAGAAAATATAGAAACGGCTCAAAACCGAGGCGAGCAGTTCGGCGCTACAGTGCCTCAATCAGCACCTGTGCCGTTGAAAACGCCTGCCGAAATTAGCCCAAACCGCCCCAGTGGCACGCCCCATGTGCCGAGTGTCGGCGATGTTCAAACTGGTGAGTTCGACTCATCCTCGCAGCGGCTCGATGATGGCTACATCCAAGCTTCGGCGGACGAGGATTTGCTGCCGGTCGAGGCATTAGAAGATGACCTCGATCGAGCTCTAAATTTGGACAACAATACTCTGGAACTGTTGGAGACAGACCTCTACAATCTGGAGGGATTGGGAAATACTAGCTTCGGGCGATCGAATTTCTCAGCCACTAACAGCTTGGATTTATCGGCGAGTTCCTCCGAGGAGGGCGGTGCAAAAAATCCCTTTGTCGAGGTTGCAGAGGAAGAACTTGGCACGCTGGAGGATTTGTTCTCCGATGTGTTGGAACTCTCACCTGAGGATGAACCCTTTGTTTTGGAAAACGAACTTGAGGATGACTTGTTTGCTGAGGAAGATGACTCGAATTTGACGCTAGACGAAATTTTGGCTACTTTAACCGAGACTGATCGACCTTTGGCTGATTCTCCCCCTCTAGAAACTACCCAAATCAACGAACTGCGATCGAGTCCTCCAGAAAGTAAAAAAAAAACGTAATTTCGACAGAGAGTAAAGCAGGATTTGTTGAGGGGAAAACCGATTTTAGCGAGTTAGCCGGGACACAGCAGCAAGAGTCGGCGCCTCCTTTTGTTGCAGGTGCGATCGCCCAATCCCGAGAACGCCCGAATTCTAGCTGGTATTTGGGCATTGATTTCGCCTCCAGCGGGCTGTCGGCGGCTTTGCTCGATCGCACCAGTGGCCAGTTGCACCCGATTTACTGGGAAGCATCGCAGGCTGAGGCTTGGGCAGCAGACGGCAGCTTTCGGATTCCCTCGGCTGCGGTGCTGGCGAACACAGCCCCAGGAAGCCGAGGATCAGAGGTGACAGTCAAGTCGGTGGGATTCCGACCCCAGGCTTTGCCTGCAGAAGAATTTTTACTGGAAAATTTTAAATTGCCTTTAAAGGTGGGCATTCCTTATCAGCGGGAAGCGGAGGGGATGTACGAACCGCTTTTGCAGTGGTCGCCCTTGCAGGCTTTTTCGATCGCCTTGCCGCTGCAAGGTGTGCGGGCGCTGCTGGCTACTTTGAATCCGAGGAAGCAGGGGCAAAAATTTGCCGAATCAGGGGAAACTTTGGATTCTGCAATGTCGAGGGCGAATTTTGCAGGATTGCCAGTTTCTAATTTAATCTGTAGGGCTTCGGGACTGACGCCAGAAACTCTTGATGCGGCGCTTTTAGACTTGCGGGGTGTAATTTTGGGGACTCCGGCGGGTTGGTCGGATGTTTATAGGTTTAATCTGCGGGAGGCTGTTTTGGGCGCGTCTCTGGTGGCTTCGAGTTCGCAAATTTTTGTGGTGGAAGATGCGATCGCCACTTTGCTTGCTGCTGTAACTCCTGTAAAAAATGCTAAAGAAGTGCCGTCGTCAGCCGTGGATTCTGCTAAGGACGCTGAAGAAGCTGCACCGCTGAGTGTGAATGCTTCATCTTTTAGCGGGGGAACTTTGATTTTGAATGCGGGGGCGGCGACGGTGGAATTAGCTTTAGTTGAGTTACCGTCCAATCTTCAAGATTTAACTCGTGCTGATTTTACTTGCCACAGTTTTGCTTTTGCTGGCGATGCTTTCGATCAGGATATTATCTGTCAGTTGTTGGCTAAAAATGAAACTTGGGGAATGTCGATCGATTTGCCACGTCCGGGGCATCCAGATTTGCCGAGCCGGTATCAATTGCAGCAGCAGTTACAAGGTTCTGCTTTTGGCCTGCAATTGTTAGAGGCGGCAAGGCAAATAAAAGTTATTTTGCAACATCAAAAAAGTTTTGTTTTGGATATTGACGATCACCATTGGGATGTAAAGCGCAAAGATTTTGAAAGTCTAGTTTTAGTGCCTTTTGTGCAGCAGTTGAACCGCGAATTGAATGCTTTGCTCAGCCGCGCCGGAATGTCGCCGGTGGGGATTAATCAGGCGATTTGTGCAGGGGGTATGGGTGCTTGGTCTGCGATCGCCCGCTGGTTGCGGCAGAAGCTGCCGAATGCGATCGTCGTTCAAGACCAGGAATTGCAGGTCGATCGAGATATTTTTGAGATTCACAATTCTACATTAAATTCTGTATCTCAAAGTACCAATTTTTCCCAAAAAATTGGTCGCGTTGCCTGCGGGTTGGCGAGTTTGGCTCTCTACCCTCAAATTTTGGATGTGTCGCAGCAGCAGTACAGCGACTTTTTTCTGCTGTGGGAATTAATGCAGGTTTTGGGTGACGAAACTCTGAGCTTTCAGAAAATTTTGCAGTTGTTGGAACGCCAGGGCGTGAATACCCGCACCTGCGAACCCCGGATTCTGCGGATTTTGGAAGGAAATTTGCCGGCGGGAGTTGTGCCTGCGGAGGAAGATTTCATGCTGTTGGCCGAGGAGTCGAGACAAAATCCCGATTGGGAAGCAATTTTGGCCGAGCCACTTTTCTTTGAAGATGTCTCACGGGGCTATCGTTTGAATCTCGAACACGCCTCTGTTGTTCGCGAATATTTAGGTAAACTCGCTTCTAGCAGCCAGCAAAAATTGTTAGATCCGCTAACACTTGCTTGGGATGTTCGCACAGATATTTATCGCTAAACGGCAAAAAACCCGGTTTCTCAGTAGAATCCTCCCTGTCTTCCGGGAAGAGTCCTAGTCGAAACCAGGTTGTTTTGCGTCCAGGACTAACTTTTTTCTGTAAATTTACGTGAATTTACTTAAAGTTTATAGGTTTTTATAAAAAATACATAGAAACTTTATAAAAGTGTGATTGCTTTTTAAAGATTGTGCAAAGCTGAGTATTTCATGTTCTCCAGATTTGGGATGGCTAATAAGATGGACGTAAGAGATCGTTGAAGTTGAGACAAATCATATGAAATTTCCGATGGATGCCTCGTCGAAATCATCATTATCAGAAATGCTGTCCTTATTCTTTCAAGAATTTACTTACAAAATCTGTGTATCAAAACAACAGCACCACCGATCCGTAACGAGCAAGGTAAAGCGGGCGATCGATATTTTGGGCTCGCTGCTGGGACTGGCAATTACTGCTGCGGTAGCGGTGCCGGTGGCAATGGCGATGCTGTTGGACAATCCTGGCCCGCTGCTGTACAGTCAAGTCCGCTGTGGGGTGAAAGGTCAGCATTTCAGAATGTGGAAATTTCGATCGATGGTTGTCGGTGCAGAAAATCTCAAACATTTAGTTAGCAACCAAGCCAAGGGTCACATTTTTAAGAATGAAAATGACCCGCGAATTACCCGCGTCGGCCGCTTCTTGCGGAGTACGAGTTTGGACGAGTTGCCTCAATTCTGGAATGTGTTAGTTGGCGACATGAGTTTAGTGGGAACTCGACCGCCAACTCCCGATGAGGTTGCTGCCTATGACGAGTTCCACTGGCAGCGTTTAAATGTCAAACCCGGTCTGACTGGGGAGTGGCAAGTCAACGGACGGTCTGGAGTTAAAGACTTTGACGAGATTGTCCGTATGGATCTCGACTATCAGGGTAAGTGGTCTGTTGTCTACGACATCACTTTGATTTGGAAAACAATTTGGGTGGTCTTCAGCAAAAACGGTGCGTGTTAATAGATTTGCTATTTTGGGGTGTTTTGGGATTTTAAATTTTAGGAAAAAAAGCGGATGAAATAGTAGGAAACGGATTAAATATATGTTAATAGAATTAGCAATTGGTGACGCTTACGGTGCGGGTTTTGAATTTGTTGACCAGCAGACGATCGAAATGTACAACAATCTCAACGGTTACATCAAGCATCCCCGTCACGAGATCCAGCCTGGATGTTACACCGACGATACGCAGATGAGTTTAGCCGTCGCAGAAGCTATCGTCAGCCGAGAACCTTGGACACCGGAACTTTTAGCCAGCAAATTTGTTGCAGCTTTTCAGCGTGATCGACGATTTGGTTATGCTGGCAAATTTTACAATTTTTTGCTACAAGTTCAAGACGGAAAAGAATTCTTAGAAAAAATTCACTCCTCTAGCGATAAAAGCGGATCGGCGATGCGAGCAGGCCCCATTAGCATTTTTCCTAGTATTGAAAAAGTAATCGAAAATGCTACCATTCAAGCTGCAATTACTCACAACACTCCTGATGGTATTAAAGCAGCTATAGCGGCCGCTTTGATGTCCCATTACTTTATTTATCAGCTAGGTTTAAAGAAGAACTTGGGAAATTTTCTAGAAAAGCACGTAGCTGGTGAGTGGTCGATACCTTGGCAAGGAGAAGTCAGCGTTAAAGGTTTGGTCTGTGTTAGAGCAGCTATTACTGCGGTGATGCTCCATGATAGTATGAGCAAACTGCTCCAAGCTTGCATTGCCTTTTCGGGAGATGTCGATACAGTAGCAACTATTGCTTTAGCTGCTGGTTCCTGTAGCAGTGAAATTGCCCAAGACCTGCCAGAAAATCTGGTACAAGGATTAGAAAATCTATCTTACGGCAGAGATTATATCATAAAACTGGATCGACAGTTAATGAATTGCGCGATCGACTTCTGACTTCTTCCTGATATCTGTTACATCCGTTACACTGCGCGTTGCCGAGCTTCTTTCTATTAGGATTAAGGCCAACTCTCACAAATAGGGTTAATTTTTATGTATGTAGTTGCGCTTTAGCGCTCTTAGCTTAGGAAAGAGCGCTAAAGCGCAACTACATACCTTTGTTTAATTTTCCAGTTTGCCTTAGTCTTATCTATTATGAATTGGCCTAATTTGATTACTTTTTATCGCTGGCTGGGAATGCCTTTTGTGCAGTAGTTTAACCACGAATTGAATACTTGGGTCAGCCGTGCAGGAATGTCGCCAATGGGGATTAATCAGCCGATTTGTGCGGGGGTTATGGGTGCTTGGTCTGCACCGCTGGTTGCTGCCGAATGCGATCGTGGTTCAAGACCAGGAATTGCAGGTCGATCGAGAGATTTTTTAAATCCACAATTCTCTATTAAATTCTGTATCTCCAATTACAAAATTGTCAGAAAAAAAAATAGTCTAGTTGCCTGCAGGTTGGGGAGTTTGGCTCTCTATCCTCTAGCAGCAATGCCAAAAATTGTTAGAGCCACTCACAATTACTTGGGAGGTTCGCACCGATAGTTATCGGTAAGTATATAAACTTATCATCGCCCTTAGAGAAAGATCGTAGGACTTACGCAACTGTCACACTTAAGTCAATTTGTAGGGTGCGTCAGACCTCGTTGTTATTGGGCGATTATCAAGGGTTTCAGGTTTCGGGCAACCTTACCAATTGTGCCAGTTGCGTAAGTTTTGAATAAAAAACAGCATACCCAGAACCCGCAGCACTTACAGCAGAATTCAGGAGTCAAGAGCGTTGCCCTGACGAAGGCCATAACAGCCAATAGTCAGAATTAGTTTGTGCTTTTTTCTGTAAAAATACTGGATTTTCTTATAAAAAATTATGCTTTTTGAGAATAAATTACCCAATCTTTATAAAAGTGTGCTTTTTTTTAAAGATTGTGTAAAGAAGAGTCTTTGCCGGTTGTGCGAAATTTGGGAGTCTCATAAGATTTAGCCAGATTCAGCTATTAAAAATATTTGAGTCTTTAGTCTGAAGTTAAGATTAATTGCTTCACACTATTCAAAATCATAAGTTTTCACTTTTTGGTAACTACACATGGTAGCGCAAAACTTTAGCAATCAAAACTTGGTCGGCAATAACTTTAGTGGGCAAAACCTGAATGGTTCCACATTCTTCAAAGCCCGACTGGAAAACGTCTTGTTCAGGCGCAACGCTCAAGGTACCTCCACTCAACTCAGAGGTACCAACTTTGAAGAGGCATTTCTGCTGAATGTAGATGCAACGAATGCCATTTTTGCTGCCAATGCCAGCTTTGGAGCCGCGAATTTTTCTAAAGCGACCTTAGAAAACGTCAATTTCAGTCGCGCCAACCTAACTGGAGTAAATCTGTCGCTGATCAGCACAAAATTCATCAACCTGTCCAACGCCAACCTGACCAATGCCATTCTCCATGAGGCCAATCTCAGCGGCGAACAGTCGGAGCGACCGAACCTAAGAGGAGCAAACTTTACGGGTGCTGATTTCTATAAAACTAAGCTGAAAGCGGCTGACTTTACGGGCGCCAATTTGACCAATGCCAAATTCCAGGGTGCTGAGCTGGATGGAACCTTGTTGATCAATGCGAACTTTACTGGCGCTCAATTCGACGCATCAACTAATTTCACAGACATTATCCTCAGCAACACCATCTTTGACCTGGCCAACCTGAGTGAGGTTAATCTGACGGATACCGAGCCACCCGCTGGATTGACACGGACAACTTCTCGCTTTCGCGGAGCCAATATGACTGGCTTTAGTGCCGAAGATGTCAATCTGGCTGGTGCTGACTTCAGCGCCCATGCAAATGGTACGCGCACTCAAATGGGCGGTGCTAGTTTCGCAGATTCTGAGTTGAACAACGCGAACCTGACTCAGGTGATTGCAGAAGGCATATCCCTGGACGGTGCTGATTTGAGCAATGCAATCATGGTTGGTGCCGATCTCAGCAATGCCAACCTGAGTGGAGCAATTCTCCTTGGCGCTAACCTGACGGGTGGAGTCCAGTTAGACAACGCTTTTATTGAGAAGAGCAATCTGGCGGGAGCCAACTTTACAGGGGCAAACCTGACAGGCGCTAACCTCAAGGAAGCGGCTGGGAATGACCTGACCAACTTTAGAAACGCCGATCTGTCAGGTGCAAACCTGGAAGTGGGGAGTTTTATCGGTACCAACTTCACCAATGCCAACTTCACCAATGCCAACCTGGGCAAAGCCAATTTCACCGGTGCCGTTATGGTCGGGGCGAACATGACCGGGGTCAATGCAGTCGATGTTGTGGGTCTGACGATCGGGACTGGCGGCAGCGATACCGCGACTGGAACCGGAGGCGACGATAATCTCTTCGGGCTCGACGGCAATGACGCCCTCAACGGCGGTGATGGGGATGATTACCTGGATGGCGGTAACGGTGCTGATATCCTGACCGGTGGCCCGGGTCAGGATGCGTTGTTTGGTGCTGCGGGAAATGACACCCTCACGGGTGGGGGTGGCAGAGATACCATTCACTACCGCAGCGGTCATGGTTCCGATCGCGTGAATGGTTTCACCCTCGGAGCCAGCGGAGACATCCTATCCTTCAGTGGCATTGCAGCGATCGATGTGGTGCAATCTGGCGCGAACACTCTATTACGATCGGGCAATGGCATTGCTGGCGATGCCGGTTTTGGCACAGGCGCGCTGTTGATCACCCTAGCTAACACTTCATTTACGGCAGCTCATATCAGCACCAATACCAACTCGACCAACAGGCCCACCTTCCAGTTCTCGTAACCTCAATTCGGAGTCTGTGTAATGGGTGCTCAGGGTTTATTTTTTCTATCGAGGCCTCGCTCCCCCCCTTTTTCAAGGTTGGAAGGGGGAGTTGTGAGGATTGCCAGCGGTAACGAAGCACCGAATTCTAGGGTGCATTAAAAACTTTGGGGCTATGTGCCAAGTTCACTTGATATACCTCACCGTCTCTTCATGAGCAGTGATTCTTTGACGCGACCTTGAGATGTGGTACCGAGGTAGTCTTACCTTCTATCCACGTTTGTTTAAAGTCTCCCAATGCCCTGCCTGTGGCGACTTGTTTACATTCTAGCATCAAGCCGTCAAGCGAAGGATGGGGTTTAAGGCCCAAATTTTCGATAACCACGAGAAATTTACATAACACTAGGAGAAATTTATGGCTGTCAGAAATGGAACTCCAGAATCCGATACCCTGACCGGAACCAATAACGCCGATATGATTCGCGGCTTTGGCAAGGAAGATCTGCTGTCTGGCTTAGGCGGTAACGATAGCATCTACGGTGGAGAGGACAAAGACACTATATATGGTGGTGCTGGAGTCGATCGCATCTACGGAGAAAACGGCGAAGACGATCTATATGGTGAGGATGGTAACGACAGCATCTACGGTGGGCTGGAGAAGGACAACCTGTATGGTGGAAGCGGAGCCGATCAACTCTTTGGAGATTCAGGCGAAGACTCCTTGTATGGCGAGGGTGGCAATGACATCCTGTACGGAGGCTCGAACGCCAACGATGCCAACGATGGCAAAGATTACATCGATGGTGGTGCTGGCAATGACCGAGTCTATGTGGGTTTTGAGGATACGGGGCTTGGCGGTGCTGGTAATGACACCGTTATTGGCGGCTTTACCGATGACGTGATCTACGGCGATGATGAAAAAGGCGAAATTTTTGGGGGAGCAGATTCCCTAGTTGGCGGCAGCGGCAACGACACCCTCTACGGAGAAGGTGACAGCTTAGCGGGCGGTGGCAACGATACCCTCGATGGTGGCGTAGGCAATGATACGCTGTTTGGCTATGCCGGAGATGACCTCCTCAATGGTGGCGATGGCATTGACTTCCTCGATGGTGGCGACGGCAATGACCTCCTCAATGGTGGCGCTGGCTCTAGCACCCTGCTCGGTGGCACTGGCTTAGAAACCATCACGGGTGGCGCTGAAGGCGACTTCATTGATGGCGGAGAGGGCAATGACAACCTCAATGGTCTGGGTGGCAATGACACTATCTATGGCGACGACGGAGTTGCTGAAACACTGGCTGGCAATGATGTCCTCAATGGTGGCGCTGGCGATGACTTCCTGGATGCTGGTGCAGGAGTCGATCGCATCATCGGTGGTGCCGGGATTGACCTGCTTTTTGGCGGCGAAGATGCGGAAACTCAAACCGCCCGCGACACGCTAACCGGCGGGGCTGACACCGACTACTTCCAGTTGCTGTTCACCGATTTTGAGCCCGAACCAATCGAGCCCGGTGAGCCAGTTGTTACTCCTCCTGCTGGTGACTACATCGTTGACTTCGTGAAAGGGACTGACTACTTCTTACTGGAGGGGATTACCTTTGAGCAGCTATCGTTCCAGAACATCTCGCTGACAGTTAACGGGGTTGCTACTCCGAGTACCCGGATCTACGTCACGCCTGAAGCCGGAATTCCGATTTCTCAAGCGGAAACGCTAGCGGTGGTTCAAGGAGTGCGTCAATTTAACGCCTCGCATTTCGTTGAGGAATCACCCTTTTAATTAACGGGACTTAAACAAATTTTAAGTCCAAACCAAGGGCAAACTGCCTTTATACGCGGTAAATAAGTTCAGGTTTTCTGGCCCCCACCGCACAAATCTATATTCTGTCCCTTGACAGTTTTTATCTCCTGCTGTCTCTTTAAAGGCAGCAGGAGTTTAGTCTTTGACCAGGAATCCGCAGATCCTTTTTCTTCATGCCAATTTCCCTGCCCTGTTTCGCCATGAGGTAGCCGCGATCGCCAAAGATTACCCTGAGCTAGTGAACTCTGTTTCAGAATTTTTCTAGCCAGTTACGATCGCCAATCGGGAGTAAAAATCGAATTCGAACGCGCGAGGCGACACAACAAATTGATCCGATAAATTATCCAATCTTGTGACAAGTATAATCAGAATGTTTTTTAATTAAGTAAATCCACCTGATTATAAGTCGTGTAAATGTTAAATTAAGGAAACCCTTGGTAAAGTAGCCCTTAATTTTTGATTTATGAATTTGCCTAATTTGATTACTTTTTCTCGCTTGCTGGGAGTACCTTTTCTGCTCTACGGTTTGTACGACCCAAGCGCGCAAAGCCGCTGGATTTGCACCGCGATTTTTGTGGTAGCTGCGGCTACTGATTGGCTGGACGGCTATTTGGCTAGGAAGTTGAATCAAATTACCGATTTGGGTAAGTTTCTCGACCCTTTGGTGGATAAATTGTTGGTGCTCGCGCCGCTTTTAGTGTTGATTGAGTTGGGTCGAGTCCCGGCTTGGGGAGTGTTTTTGATTTTTGGTCGGGAGTTGACAATTGCGGGGTGGCGTGTTAATAAAACTACGATTTCGGGAGCTAATATTTGGGGGAAGTTGAAGACGGTGAGTCAGATTGTGGCGATCGCACTTTTAATTGCTCCTCTGTCTGAAGCGTGGAACGTTCCGGCATTAATTGCTTTTTGGGTTTCGGTGGCTTTAACTTTGATTTCGGGCGCTATTTATCTGTGGCCTGAAAAGGAAATAAAGGAAAAATAAGGGGGGAGAAACTTAATTGTTTGAATGCAAGTTTGCATTTCTATCTGGATAAAAAAGAGGCGATCGAACTTTGATAAATATCAAAACGATCGCCTGAAATTCCCGTTAAACTAAGCCGAAATCAAGCGAGATTTCGGTTGAGGAATAGAACGCCCCAATTCCTGAGCCGTCTCAATCCACTCCTGCATAACAATCTCTATATTTTGTAGTGCTTCTTGATAAGTTTCGCCATCTGCAGCGCATCCGGGTAATTCCGGCACTTCGGCAATAAATGCTTTGTCTTCTTGACTCCAGTAGAAAATAATTTCATAGCGAAGCATCGTTTTCACCTCCTAGTTGGTGTTTGAGAATTACCTCACGAATTTGCCGGACTTGATAGGCTTTGGGTTGAAGATTTAGGATTTCTTCAACACCCTCTTTAGCAAATATGTGGTGACTGCCGCGAATCCGTTCCTCAAAGCCGAGTCTGCGTAAAAGTTGGCAAAGTTGAGCAAAGGGTATATTGGCGTCGCAATTACCAAGTAAGATTTTAGCTAGCAGTTTGTCTGGTTAACTCACGCTCTGTCCAAGTTGTCAGTTATTTTATGATGACATATTTCTGAGTGGGCGATCGAAAGTCATTCGTCAGAAATCAGAAGCCCGAATCAAAAATTCTGACGAATGACAAATTCCTTAATAATGACTCCCAGATTTCCGGTAGTGTACCGCTGTCACGCCGTCATTTTTCAGCAAATGACCGTTTTCAATCGCCGCATAAACTACCCAGTGATCGCCGCATTCCATCCGACTTATCACTTGGCATTCCAGATAAGCTAAAGCATCAGTCAAAACCGGACAGCCGTTGCTAGCTTCGATTGTTTCGACTCCCGCAAATCTGTCTTCTCCCGGAGCAAAGTTTTTCATGAAATACTTCCGCAACTGTCGCCCTTCGGCTAAGATATTGAGCACAAACTTATCTCCGGCATACATCAAAGCTTCGATCGATCGATCTTTCGCCACCGCAATCGTCACACCGGGCGGATTAAACGTTGCTTGCGACACCCAGGAAGCCAGCATCGCACTGGTGACATCCTCCCGCTTCGCCGAGACTACGCACAGCGAACCAACGAGTCTCCCTACTGCTTGTTCAGTGCGATCGCTCCCTGCCGCCAACTGCGGTTTCGGTGCCCGCAATTTTTGTGATCGAATCAAAGCTTGAGCAAAATCTGTTCCCGCTTCTTTGCACTCGTGAATTGTCACCGCCGTCGGCTTAAATTTGGCTCGAATCGGCTCAAATCCAATTCGATAGCCGGCATCTTTCAGCTTGTTTTCCACTAAGTCGATCGCCTCTCCACTCCAGCCAAAAGAACCGAAAACCCCCGCTAATTTGCTTTTAGTTGCGGTAGATAAAACAATTCCCAAAGCAGTTTGAATCTGCGTCGGAGCGTGTCCTGCTAGCGTGGGAGTTCCGATGATAAATCCCGCGCATTTTTCGATCGCCTCTTTAATTTCTCCTGGTTCGGCAAATTCGCAGTTGATACTTTCTACAGCAACACCGGCTTTAGTAATTCCTTTGGCGATCGCCTGCGCTAAAGTAGCCGTATTTCCGTAAGCCGAAGCATAAATCAAAGCAACTGTCAAGTCTTTTGAATTTTGTTGCTGGCTCCATTCCCGATACAAATTGCTCAGTTCATTAAGGCCGTAACGGACGATCGGGCCGTGACCGGGAGCATAAAATGCTGCTGGTAAATCGGCGAATTTATCCATTGCGGTCAGCACTTGTTTTGCCTGAGATGCGTGCAGGGAATCGTAATAATAACGTCGGTCTTCGCTGTAAACGCTCCACCCTTCATCGAATACTTGGTCGCCACAAACGTGAGCTCCAAATAGTTTGTCAGTGAACACGATTCGAGTGTGCGGATCGTAGGTGCAAAGTTGATCGGGCCAACGGGGAGTTGGAGTCGCGATGAATTTTAAGGCGTGACCTTTTCCTAAGTTGAGAGTTTCTTCTCCCCGAACAATCATAATGTTTAATTCTTGGTCAGGAAAAGCGGCCCGCAAACTAATTGCGGCGGGATTCGTGCAAACCAAAGCTACTTCAGGAGCTAATTCTAACAGAGCTTTAATTGTTACTGACCTGTTAGCATTGAAATGCCCCAAAATTATGTAATCCAGCTTGGTCAAGTCCACCCGTTGTTGCAAAAATTCCAGGTAATTTTCAGTAAAAGATTCCCCCGGCGGGTCGAACAAAGCAGTTTTGTCAGCTTGAATAATATAGCTATTGGCTGTCGTACCTTTTTGCAGCGAATACTCGACTTCAAATTTGAGTCTGTCCCAAGTGCGCGATCGCACAATAAAAGTATCGAGTGCGATCGGGATAAACTGCACGTCGCGAGGTTTGGCATCCGATGCGAGTCTAGGAGTCAAAGTATTAGTCATTTATTGCACCTATGAGAAACTGAACTACAGAACTTCTTTTGATTTCGTGCCAAAACTTGGTATCTACAATGTCAAACCTTGCGCCTCGACCCTGTAAATTGGTATCCAGGTCAGTCAGAAATTCCCTGGTTTTCAAATCATCCCCAATTTGGATAAAGCTCACTCCAATTTCTTCGTCTTGATCTATTTTATTTGCTGCACTTACAATAATTTCAGCGACAGCAGCGGTATTTTCTGGTTTTTGATCTAGGACTGCAACAATTATTGCTCCGTTCTTCCCTTTGGGATTTGGTTTGCTTGCGAAATAATCATTAAAAGTTGCTTTCAGAGCTTCTTCCAAATGAGTGGCAGTCGGCTTTGCTGAATCCGGTTCCGTATTTTGTCGCTGCAAAATTTCAGCTAACCGAGCAACATTTGAATTTTTATACTTCCACATAGGAGTAGAAGCTTCGTAAAGGGTGATGCCGTCGCTGTCAAATTCCTGACATTTTTTTGCTAAGTCAATCAGAGATGCCTGTGCTTCTACCCAATCCTCGTACCAAGGATGGTGAGGGTCTCTGCTGGCATCGCTTCTGGCAATAATAATTGTGTAATCTCGGTCTTCTAAAAGATTGGCCGGCATTGGCAATTCCCCTAATTAAAATGGAGTCTAAATGACAACGGTTTGCCCGGTTTGCTGCTTGTGGCGCACCCAACACCGAGAACCCGGTAAGGTGCGCCACAAGCACCCAAAGTTGAGAGTTTTTGCGTAGCCTATTGCGTCTTGGACTGTAATTGTAGGGTGCGTCAGTAGATAGTCGATGATGAAGTCGAATAAAACATCGGCTGACGCACCTTACTAATACGTTGGGGGTGTGTTAAATCAGACAGTCGATCAATAATATATCGTTGAATTTCCCCTTTGCACCTGACAACAGTCAACTGTCAACCGTCAACTGACTTCCTAATAGTGATTTCCGACTTTGCGGTGGTGAACGGCCGGCAGTGCATCGGGATTGGATACGCGGCCGCTATCGACGATCGCATATACGATATGATGATCCGAAAGTTCCATGCGGCTCACTACTTCGCATTCCATGTAAGCCAAGGAATCTGTCAGAATCGGAGAACCGTTGGTAGCAGGTTGAGTTTTCACTCCGGCAAAGCGATCGGCACCAGGAGCAAAACGCTTTAAAAAGTGCCTCATCAAGGTTTGATAATTGCCTTCTTCCAGCACGTTGAGAACAAATTTATCTCCCGCGTGCATCATGGATTCGATCGCCCGATCCTTCGCAACTGCTATTGTTAAACCCAGCGGTTTAAAGCTGGCTTGCGTTACCCAGGAAGCCAACATCGCACCGCTAACCTCGCCTTTTTGAGCGGTAATGATGTACAGTCCGCCGCTGATTCGTCCCAAAGCTTTATCGAGGTCGCTGTCGAGGGATTTCATCTGTTTGACAGCCTTGTCCCGCGTCAGCCACTGTCCCAAGTCGGTGCCAGCTTCGTCGCAAAGTTGATAACTCGCTTCAGTCGGTGATTCTTTAATTAAAATGTTGGGAAAGGCTTCTTTTAAACCCAACTCTTTGAACTTGTTTCTCAGCGGGTAAATAGATACGTCATCGCCACCGCCGGATTCGCACAAACCGAAAGATTGTTTGTTGTTAGCTGCAACTAAAATTGTGTTGATGGCGGCTTCGGCATTCACAGCAGCAGTACCGCCACTCGGTGGCGAACAAATTACGATGCCGGCAGCATTACCGACAAGTTCCGCAACTTCTTGCAAGTCGGCGATTCTCAAATCCATCATTTCCACGGCGACACCGGTTTTGGTGATACCGTGGGCGATCGCTTGGCTGAGTCGATCGCTAAATCCGTAGTCGGAAGTGTAAAATACCGCTACAGTGGTTTCTGCCTTAGCTTGCGCTTGGCTCCACTTTTTGTAGCGTCCGGTAAGTTCGACTACGTTGTGCCGCAACAGCGGGCCGTGACCGGTCGCAACTGTACCGATTTCTCCCAATTCTGCCATCCGCTTCATCGCACTGAGTACCGATCGAGCATTGGGAGCCATCAAACACTCATAATAAAAGTGGTAATCTTCCTCAACTGCTGCTAAATCGTCATCGAAGGTGCTGTCGGAACAGTAGTGCATCCCGAAAGCGTCGCAGGTGAACAGCACTTGAGTTTTGCTGTCGTAGCTGAAAATAGTATCAGGCCAGTGCAAGTTCGGCGCCGATACGAATTCGATAATGTGGCCGTTTCCTAAATCTAGTTTGTCCCCGTTTTTTACTACCAATCGCTCAAATGGTTGGTGTACAAGGTTTTCTAAAAATTGAATTGCTACTTTCGCCCCCACGACAATCGCTTGGGGTGCCAGCGCCAACACGTCTTTGACTAAACCGCTGTGGTCTGGTTCGGTGTGGCTGATAATTAGATAGTCAATCTCTTTCGGGTCAATTTCGCCCGTCAGAGTGTCCATGTATTGCTGGCGAAACTTCTCGTGCGAGGTATCGACGAGGGCTGTTTTTTCACCGCGAATGATGAATGAGTTGTAAGTTGTACCGTTTTTGAGTCCGAATTCGATGTCAAAGCGGTCTCTATCCCAGTCCAGGCATCGAATTGCCGTTGTGTCAGGGGCAATTTCGACCTTTTCCACCGTCAATCTGCGTTGGACTCGTTCAGTCAGCGCTACCATCAGTGCCTCCTTGTCTTTTACCCATTACCTTATTGTTTCCATTCTGACACGTTTCTTTTGTAAATCTTTATCAAATTTCCTATCACTCAGTTAAGCATCCCAAAACCGATCTCTATCTCTTGACAAAAAGCAAATATGTGTGCTATGGCAACCGAGTTCGATCGGTGTGGCGATCGAGGTACTGAGTTTTGCAGGGAAATTCCTATCCAGCAGTCAATTAGTTAGTAGCAACTTAAAAGTTATACAAAATGTGCAGTAAGATGATCGAATAAAAAAATCCCAAATCCACAGGGCAACATCGATTAAGTGATGTAAAGCTACGTCTGAAAGTTCCTTTGATAAAACTAATTTGGGTTGGCAATTAGGACAGTCGCAACAGCGATTGCAGGAATGGTGGGAAGTAAAAACTGCCCAAAATATACCGAATGTCAAATTGCCCTCTTGGTTTGATTCCCCCATCTTGGGGGCGATCGCTAAAGCCACCATTTGGTTAATCTTAGCATTGCTCGCAGTCGGGGCGAGTTGGCAGATTTGGCAACTATTACGTTTTTATATTCATAATTTAAAAAAGAGGAATCAAACAACTGATGGAAGCACGAAAAAAACAATTAAAGATTTGTCCGTAGCAGAGTGGTTGTTGCGATAGCAAAATTTGCAGCAACAAGGGAAATACCGCCAAGCTTACCGCTGTTTTTACATGGCCTTGTTGCAGCGGTTAAATGATGCGGGAACCGTGGTTTACCAACCCAGCCGCACTGATGGCGAATATTTGCAATTAATCGAGCAATTACCCCAGCCAGCGCCTTACGAAACTTTGATAAAAATACATCAGCAACTATGATTTTGGGAATAGGGAAGCTTCCGCCTCAACCTTTGAACAGTGTCAGCAAGCTTATCAACAAATTAAGGATTAAGTAGGTAAGCGCAAAAAACAATAATATCCAATCGATAATTTTAGGGGCGGGTTTTACCTATAATAATTGCCAAAAACCGACAATCTCAAAAACCCCCGCCCAATAGCCAATTGCCATCTACTTTTTTCAATATACAAGGGTTCAAGGTCGTACTCGAATAACGGGCGTAGCATCTAAGAGTACGACCTTAAAAGGGTGCTATAAGACTGAATTAACCAATGGGTTGAAGGCGACGAAACTAGCACCAGCAATGGGATTCTGGTCAAGGCCGCCCACAATCAGCCCTGTAGGTGAATCCCATTAGTTGTCGGTGCCAGCGACTGTCACACAGCGAAGATTTTACCCGCGTACCTCACTTTCTTGAAAAAAGCTGTAGTGAGGAGCCACACTGATAAAAAGCATTTAACTACTTGCGGGACCTATTAGTAGAGCAAGGATTCCTCGCCCTACTAACAGCCTTAAAGCAGAGTAATTGTATTGCTTCCCTGAGTGCCGACATTCGCACCTGGGCCAAAGCCTAAACCCACCGACCCACCAGTGAAACCAAGAGGATTGTTAATCGTCAGACTAACGCTAGTTTGACCGGGATTAAAGTTAACCGTGCCTCCAGTAAAATTCCCCAATGGATCAATGGTGTAGTCTATGGTGTTTAGAGGTACACCAGGACCACCAGCAATCAAATAGTCGACCGAAGCCGAAACCGAAGTATTGCCAGTCCGATTAATCATCACAACTCCTGTACCACCATCAATAATAGGATCAGGAGACGAACCGTAAAAGAAGACAGTCGGAGCCACAAAAGTAGGATCAATAATGCTCAAAACTGCCAGTGACGGACTAGCCAAACTGCCACCACTCAAGAACAAATTCACCGTTTCAGTAGGCTCAGTGAGACTGTCAAATAAAGCTCGAACCGGAACTTGTACGCTAGTTTGTCCGGCTGCAAAAAAGATCCCTTGAGTCACACTGGCGTAATCCGCCGCCGTAGCCTGAGCACTACCGTCACCCGTGCGGAACAAAATCGCACTCGCTGCCGTAACGTTGCCACTGCGATTGATGGTAATCGGCGCAGTGCTGCCCTCGTTGACGCTGTAATTAGCCGCACTGAAGAAATAGTTTGGAACAGCCGTTGACGCCGGAGTTGTCGCCGTCGGCGCCGGAGTGGTCGTCGTCCCAGTTGGCGTCGTCCCAGTTGGCGCCACAACATCATTAATCGTCAAAATTGACGGACTACTGCCGACATTGCCACCGAAGAGCACCAAACTCACCGTTTCCGGCGATTCCAAAATCAAATCACTCAAAGCCGTCACGGTGAAACTAGCGGTAGTTACCCCCGCAGCA